>CAZWGW010000445.1:0-5965 GCA_964633565.1 uncultured Planctomycetaceae bacterium | reverse complement strand
TTGGCGGAGCGCTGCAACACCTGCGAACAGAGCGCACCTCCGCCAAAACTGAATTCTGTACACCCGACCCCTTGCCTCATACGCCATGCCCGTTCCATCAAACAAACTCTCGCACGTTGTCGCCGGCGCCGTCCTGCTCGCGGCGACGCTCTGCTGCTTCCACAAGCTCGCGCGGCATCCGGACGAAATCCTCGTCGGTCCGCAGAAGCGTGGCCATAACGACCTGATCGACTACTTCCTGCCGAGTCGCGAGTTTGCGGCAAAGTCGATACGAGACGGCGAGTGGCCGTTCTGGAACCCGAGCCTGTGCCTCGGCGTCCCCGTCACCGGTAATCCGCAGTCGGCACTCTACTATCCGCCGAACTGGCTGACGCTCGCGATCCCGCCGCAATACAGCCTGAGTTGGCTGCTCGTCGCGCATCACCTGTTCGCCGGGCTGGGAGTGTATTTCCTCGTCCGTCGGCACCGGTTCTCCTGGGGGACCGGCGTGCTCGGCGGAGTGGTCTTCCTCGCGGCACCGTACCTCGTCGCGCAATCGGCCGAGGGGCACTTCCCGCAAATCTGCGCCGTGGCCTGGGCGCCGTGGGCCTTTCTGGCGTACGAATCGCTCCGATCGGCCATTCGCCGCCCGTCGAATGACAACGGTCAAACCACTCCGGTCGCGAGCCCCGCACGATCGACCCTCGCGCTCTCGTTCTGCCTGGCGATGAGCTTCTTCTGCGGCCACGCGCAGGAGACGTATTACCTCGTTCTGCTTCTGACGGGCTGCATGCTGTGGGACGCGATCACCGCACTGTGGTCTGCCGATCGTCGAGCGGCGTTCTCGCTTCCGCTCCGCTGGTGCCAGGTCGGATTGTTCACGGCGGGGCTGGTCGCCGTCGACCTCCTGCCGATTTTTCTGCACACGCGGCACACGTTGCGGCCTTCCGCCCAGCAGATGCGGGAGGAGTTTGGCCGGTTCGCGCTCTCGGCGGCCAGCCTGCGGGATCTGCTTGATCCGTTCGCCAACACGCGGCCGGAATCGTCGGCTCACAATGTCGTCCCGTTCTGGGAAGGATTGTGCCACTTCGGCGTCGTGCCGCTGGCGCTGGCGGCACTCGGCATGGTCCTTGGCTGCCGGCGGCCGATCTCGCGGCGGATGACCGTGCTGTGGGCGCTCACTCTGTTGTTCGCGTTTGGATCGCAAACGCCGATCTACAACGGTCTCGCCGCGGCTGTACCGGGAATGACGTGGTTCCGACTCCCCTGCCGGGCGCTGTTCTTCACGTCGTTGGCGACGGCCGTGCTGGCCGCAGTCGCGGCGGATGTGATCCAGCGTGGGCTGGGGACACGATTCCGGCTGATCGGCGGCATGCTCGTCGGCGGACTCGTCGTGGCCTGCACGGCCGAACTGACGCGGTTCGCCGATCAGGTCACCGCCACCGCGCGGCTGGTCCCACTGGCCGAGCGCGACCCGGGCCTGCTCGCGGCACTCGGCTCCAATTCACCTGAGGCCCTGCAGCGCCGAGTCTTTGTCATGCAGGCACTGCTCTCCGATCACGATGCCAGGGCGAATGGCATTCTCAAAGCGCAAGGCTACGAACCCGCCGGTCCCGCGAAGTACCTGCTGCTCTCCGCGCGAATGCCGCGGGAAGAGTCGAAGCCACTCGACCCGATGGGATTCCTGCCGGCCGGTATCGCGGGCATGGACCAGCCCTTGCTCGACCTGCTCGCCGCCCAGTACGCGCTGCAGGTGAGAAAACCGGATGACCCGCCGGCCGCGATCGCAGGCTGGCGGCACGTGCGATCGGGAAGCAGCGTCGACGCCGTCCGTCTGCGCGGCAGCAACAAACGCATTGCCTACACCTACGATCTGCTGCAGAACGAAGATGCCCTGCCCCGCGCCTTCGTCGTCGGCATGGGGCGCGAGATCAGCAGTCTGCGCGAGTTCACCGATGTCCTGCCGGAAATGAACTTCCGACAGCACGTGGCGCTCGCGCGCGATGTCCTGCCGGAGGGGAATCGGGCCACGTTCGCCGCGGCAATCGTTGTCAGCGAAAACCCGCGCTCCCTGGAGATCGAAGCGGAACTCGACGCACCCGGCTATCTCGTCCTGTCGGACCTGTCGTTTCCCGGCTGGCATGCCGCGGTGGCCGGGCAGGAGTTGCCGGTCCTGGAAGCCAACGGCTTCTTCCGCGCCGTGCCGCTCCCTCCCGGCAAGCATCGCGTGCAACTGAAGTATCAGCCGCAGGGGCTTGTCATCGGAGCGCTGATCACACTGCTGACGATTTGCGGAATCACACTCCTGAGCCTGTGCCGTTCCGCGCCCTCCTCCCGTGAATCGACAACGACGGACAGAGGCGATTTGATTGCGCCGCCGCGGGAAAGGACGTCCGCCGTTCGCCACCGGGAATCGGCGCGCCTCGGTCGTGAGTTGACGGCCGCTCAGTCCGTGCGCGTTGACGATGACGCCCGTCCGACGGACGCGGCCTCGCACGGACGGACCTGGGCCTTCGCCACGGCCGCGATGACCTGCCTGTTCCTGATCGCAGCGCTGCTGGCGTGGCTGCTGGAATCTCCGAACTACGCCACGCTGCTGGAGATCGAATTCGACACGAACCGGCTGACGCTCATCGACCGCGCGGCATTACTGGCTGCGATCGCCGGGAAGACACTGCTGGCGGGCGTGCCGCTGGTGGCGTGCGTCGCGCTGCTGCACCGGTGGCGCTGGCGGCGCAGTTCGGGCGTGCTGCTGCTGACGGGACTGTCGGGGCTGCTCTGCTGGCTGGTCCTCGACCTGTACCTGCTGAAACTGACCGGCAACCACGCACGCGACTATCTCGGCTTCGTGCTGCGACCGCAGACCTGGCAGTGGGCCGGACAGGACTCAGGCATCTCTCAAAAGGTGCTCCTGTTGCTCGGGGCCACGACCGTGGCGACCGGTTGCATGCTGTTGCCGATCCTGCTGCTGTGCGCCCGACTGCACCGCAGCCTGGGACCGCGCGGGATGCGGAACACGGGACTCGGCCTGTCGGCTGTGTACCTGGGCTCGTTGTGCGCGTGCGTGCCGCTGTTTCGGATGGCGAGCGCGGCGGGTGGAAGCGTCGTCCAGGCTGTCGTCCGGCAGCTTCCCTGGCCGCCCGTTTCGACGGAGTGGTGGGCCCCGAGCCGCGAGCAGCAAGGATCGTATGCGGAACTCAACTCCCGGCTGTCGACGGCGTACACGTCGGCTTATGAATGCCTGCGAACCGCGCAACCGCTCGACGACAGCATCATCATCCCGACTTCGCGCCGGCCGAACATCGTCATCTTCGTACTCGAGAGCCTGCGACACACGGCGCTGGCGGAAGACACGATGCCGCGCCTCTGCCGGCGGGCGGAACAGGGGCTGCGCTGCCGGCAACACTACGCCGGGTCCAACCTGTCGCATTATGGACTGTTCTCGCTGCTTTACGGGCGTTCGCCGCTGGTGTTCGATCAGACGCTCGACGCCCGAGTCCCGCCTCAGTTGTGCCACACGCTGAAACAGAATGGTTACGCATCGTCGTTCATCACCAGTGGAGCCTGTGACGACTGGCAACGGATGGGGGAGTTCCTTAATCACCGGACGTTCGACCGCGTGATGACGCACGACGATGCCAGTTGGGTCGATCGCGACCGCAAGACGCTGGAACTGGTCCAACGCACGCTGCGGGATGCCCCGGCCGACCAGCCGCAGTTCGTGGTTGCATTTCTGATGTGCACGCACTTCAACTACGAGTTCCCGCCGGAGTTTGCCGTTAATACGCCGTACGCGGAGGACCTGAGTCTGCTCTCGCTGCGCAATCGGACCGCGGTCCTCAACCGTTACCGCAACGCGGCCGCGTTTCTCGATCATGCCGTCGACGACACGATTGCCGGGCTTGATCTAGAACAGACGCTGGTTGCCGTCACCGGCGACCACGGCGAATCGCTGATGGACGACGGCATGATGTTCCACGGCAGCAAACTGTCGGAAATCCAGACGCGAGTGCCGTTCTTCCTGTGCGGGGCCAGCATTGAACCAGGCGACGTTGCGTTGCCGACGACGCACGCCGACCTGCTCCCGACGATTATCGGGCTGCTGAGCGAACGACAGGCCTGGACCGCGGGTTGCCACGGACGGTCAATGATCGGGCGGACTCCGGATCGTCGCTCCGAGCATGTGCTGCTCATGCATGGCGTGTTCAACCTCGCAAATCTGCGAACGTGTGAACGAGCGCTCTTCATCGACAGAGACCTGCGACTTTCGGTGCAATTGTGGCGGAATGAACCGACCGTCCGGGTAACGGCATTCGTCAACGACCGCGACCAGATGCTCCCCACGCCCGAAGTTTCCGACGAACGGCTGAACGAACTGGTTGAAGCATTTTCGGCCGAGATGTCCCGCTACGCGACCGTCGCGCCGCCAGTGCCGGCCGTCGCCTCGGGCCAGTCAGGACTACGAACTGATCCGCCGAACGAAGACCGGAAAGCTGAGTTGGTCATCCCATCCACGAACGCTGATGGATCCTCAGATCGAACCTGAACCTTGCATCCGCTGCTGCCCGAGGCAAGCCAACCATCGGTATCCATACCACGGACAATCAATCCACAATTCATTTCCACTGAAAGAGATACGACACACTCAGACTCAATTGATCGCAACGACTCCGGCGTTTGCCACGATGGTGGCAAACTGGAGAATCCCGGCCGGGCTATTGACAACGCCGATTTGACGCGCATACTGTCACACATATCGGAATCGTCTCATGCGTTAATGTTGATGAGTCGGTTCCCCCCCGCCGTTGGCCCCGCGACGCGCGCCAACGCACGAACCCCGATGGTTCCCACCCCAACGATTCGGCGACCCGGGCCGACAGGTCCCACCCTCGCCGACAGCGACCGGCATACGGCAGGCACCCGGATCGGACGCATTGCCCGTGTGATGGACTGGCCCACCCGCTAACGGAGAACTCCTCGATGTCACAGCACAGTGTCCGCGGTCATGGCTGCACCCCCCTGCACTTCGACCGCCTCTCCCGGCGCGGATTTCTCCAGGTCGGCGTCCTCGCCGGCACCAGCCTCACGCTGCCGGACCTGCTCGCCCGCCGCGCCCGGGCGGACCTGAAGAACTACGAGAACTTTGAGGGGACCGCGAAGTCGATCATTCACATTTTCCTGCCGGGCGGCATGGCCCACCAGGAATCGTTCGATCCCAAGCCGTACGCGCCGATCGAATACCGCGGCGAGATGGGGCGGGTGCAGACGAACGTCGCCGGCGTGGAATTCGGCGATACGCTTCCCAAAACCGCCACGATTGCCGACCGGTTGTGCGTCATCCGCTCGATGACCCACGGCGAAGCCGCCCACGAGCGCGGCACGCACAACATGTTCACGGGCTACCGGCCCAGCCCGGCGCTGCAGTTCCCCTCCATCGGCTCCGTCCTCAGCCACGAGTTCGGCAGCCGCAACAACCTGCCGCCGTACGTGTGCGTGCCGAGCCAGCCGAACGTCTACGCCGGGAGCGGATACCTCAGTTCGGCCTTCGCGCCGTTTTCGCTCGGGAGCGACCCGGCGGACGGCGGCTTCAAGGTCCGCGACCTGGACCTGCCGGGCGGGGTGGATGACAGCCGCTTCGCCACGCGCCGCACGGCGCTGGAAGCCGTCAACGCCTACTTCCAGCAGAAGGAAAAGTCCGACAAGATTTCGGCGATGAACAGCTTCTATGACGGGGCGTACTCGCTCATCAGTTCGCCCGAAGCACGGCAGGCGTTCGACATCGCCAAGGAGCCGGATGCCCTCCGTGACGAATACGGCCGGAACGCCGCGGGACAGCGGATGCTGCTCGCCCGCCGCCTGGTGGAAGCGGGTGTGCGGCTGGTCAACCTGACCTACGGCGGCTGGGATATGCACGACAACATCGTGGCCGGCTTCCGGAACCAGATGCCGGCGTTCGACCAGGCCTTCCATCGCCTGATTACCGACT
>CAZWGW010000444.1:0-6211 GCA_964633565.1 uncultured Planctomycetaceae bacterium | reverse complement strand
AACGTCTTGCCGACGGCGCTGCGCGGGTCGCGGGCGGTGTTGTTCTCCCACACGCGCGCGACGTAGTCGATCGTGGCGGTGAATTCGCCCTTTTCCAGATCGCGGGAGACCAGCGTCCCTAGCAGCATTCCCCGGAAGCCGGTCAGTCCTTCGGGGACTGGCCCCGGCTCGGCGGACGTCGCGGCCGGCTTGCACGGCGCCGGCGTCTCAGTCGATTGTGCGTTGGCGGCGTCGGACGCCGCGAGGGCCGCAGTCACGGCAAGTGTCGTCAAGGTGCGGTGCATGGGTTCGTGCTCGTTGTCATCCAGGGGGGTGGGTGTTTGACTTGTCTTCGGTGTCGTCGTCGCATCGTCACGCTGCGAGTCAGCCGCCGCACGCGGTGCGAAACTGGCGGCGGAGATAACCAACATGGCCGTGACGCACAGCACCGCTGCCCGCGCGCGGCGTGACGAGCGGCCGTAGTCGGCGTCTCCTTCCAGCAGCAGTTCCACGCGGCGCCCCAGCACGGAGCGGTATCCTGCCATGCCGACGGCGAGTGCGCCGACTGGAGACCCGCCAGCCTGTCCGACGAGCCACTCGCCGAGTTGCGACAGGCAACCCGCGAGGGGCGTACGTCGTCCGAGCAACCGGACGGCCCCCCAGTCGGCCAGGTACTCCGCCTCGATCCGCATCCTCCGCCGCGCCAGAAAGTTGAGCGGCTGGAAGCAGAACAGGGAGCAGACCAGAGTGCCGACCAGGTTCCAAGCGGGATCGCGGCGCGCGAGGTGCGCCACTTCATGTGCCAGCAGCGCCTCCCGATCGTCGCGCGCGAGCTGCCGGAAGAACTGCCGCGGCACGACGATCACCGGCCGGAACAGGCCCGCCGCGAACGGGCTGTGGGCTGCGTCCGATTCCCGCAACTGGACCGGATGCCGCATTCCCGCGCGCCGGGTAAGCCGCACCAGTTGAGACCGTGTGGTCCGCTCGTCGACGGGCGCTGAGTTGCGCAGCAGCGCGAATAATCGTCCGCCATCGATGACGACGCGCAGGCCGGCCAGGGTGACGCCCAGCAGCCACGCCCAGGCGATTACGCTCCACGGCAATGCGAGAGACAACGCAGCGCTCGGGCGAGACGCGTCGACTGCCGTCGCGGAAGTCGCGGGCTGATCACCTGCAGTCGATGCGGTTGGCAATTGCATTGCCGCCGTGCCAGCGGCGAGCGCACGCCTGTCGCGCACGTCGTCGCCGGCATGAGTCCCCACGTGCTGTCCGGCGGCATAAGGAGCATCGCTCGCTTCGGCGTCATCGATCGCCAACCGAAAACTGTAGTGCGGGACGAAGGGGAGCGTCACGACGAAGCTACTCAGGATCGGAACGAGGAGCGCGCCCTTCCACATCAGGCTGCGCAGGTCCGGTCGCAGCCGGAGCATGCGCGAGAGGCCCGCGACGGCCAGCAAGAGCAGCGTCGACTGCACGAGGTAGTTCACCAGGAAGCTGCCGATGATCGGGGAGAATGCGGTCATTTCTTCTTCCTCCGCGATCGCGACCGGCCGGCCGTCTGATGCCGGCGGACGAGCTGCCGAATGCGTTCCAGTTCCGCGGCGTCGACCTGGTCCGTCTCCAGCAGGTGGCTGACAAGTGCGGCGGGGCTGCCGTCAAAAATCCGCTCGACCATCTCCCCCACGAGCGACTGTCCCACGCGCTCTTCGGTGACGGCCGGGGCGTAGATGTACGTGCGACCCTCCTCGCGATGAGTGAGCAGGCCCTTCTGCTCCATGCGGGCCATGACGGTGGCGACGGTGGAGTAGGCGAGCGGCCGCTCCAGGTCGAGCGCGGCCTGCACGTCCGCGACGGTCGCTTCGCCGCGCTCCCAGACAATCTTCCTGAGGGCCAGGTGCCGGCCGGCCAGGTGCTCTGCCATGGCCTGCCTCCGTTCCCGACGTGAAATCTACCGCGTGTAGTATTACACGCTGTCGATGCCAGTGCAACCGACTTCGCTCTTGCGTTTCTCGCGAGACGGCGGCAGAATCAGGTCATTCCCTTCTCGCGGAGCCGTCTTCGTGACGCGGGCGTTGCGCGCTGGCCGCGACCGGTGGGAGGGCGTGCGGCATGCTCACCGATTCAACCGTCCGGGACCTGCTCAAATTGGCTGAGCACGGGGACGACGCGGCCGCGGTCGAGTTGTTTCATCAACTCAGGGACCCGCTCAAGGGGATGGTGCGTAGGCAGCTCCGGCAGCACAAGCACCGGCGCACTTTTGACTCTTCGGACATTTGCCAGGAGGTGATGTTCGACTTCTTCCGGGGAGTGGCGCGCGGCGAATTCACTATCAGGACGGCCGACGACCTCTGGAAGGTGATCACGTTTATCAAACGGGGCGTCACGATCAACCTGATCGAACGGTTCCATCGGGGGTGCCGCGACGTGCGGAGAACGGTGGCCCTTGGCGACGGTACTGACCTGCGGGGACCCGATCCGTCCCCGGGTGACGTATTGGAGCAGTCGGAGTTCGTCCACACGGTACTGGATTCTCTCGCACCGGACGAGCGCCGTATTCTGTCCGCTCGCCTGGATGGTCATAAGTGGACGGAACTGGCGGCCGAGGACGGGACAACGGCGGGGGCTTTGCGGATGCGGATCAAGCGCGCACTGCGGAGAGTCAGCTCGCTCGAATCTGCACATTTGCCCCCCCCCCCAACGAAAAACAGAAGTGACGGAGTTTGTACGACCTTTATGCGTGCCCGGAACTTGCGCGCGAGGACGGTTGACAGGTCCAGGCGCCGGAGAGAGTTGACAGGGGCTTCGTGACAAAAACTGAGAAATCGTGTGCGTTTTGGCCCGCGATGCGGATAGACAACCTGAGAACGGATCGAAACTGCATTGTCGCCAAGGTGAGCACTGGGTGTGAGCCCAAGGGGAGAGGACAATTTGCGGACTCAAAAGCTCGCGTCATTCACTATGAGGCTTGCTCACGTCAGAGTTTGCCGTTCCCAGTGTCCCAGGCGACCGGGAATGACACTGGTCGAACTCCTGGTGGTGCTCGGAATCATCGCGATTCTTCTGGCGCTATTGGTGCCTGCAGTTCAACAGACCCGCGAGGCGGCGCGCGGCACTCTCTGCAAAAACAACCTGAAGCAAATCGGGCTGGCACTGCACAGTTACCATGACGTACACGGGGTGTTCCCGATCGGAATCGATGCTCGGGGGCCCTTCATTCCGATGCTGCCGTACCTCGAGCGCCGGGCGCTTTACGAACAGGTACAGGGCGGTTGGCCGCAGTCCTCGCTCTGGGCGCAGTTCGTGTCGATTCCAGTCTTTAAATGTCCCAGCGACTCATGGGCCAACGACGGCTTTGGTGACGTCAACTATTTCGTGAACGACGGGAGCGGTTATCAGGCCGACGGCGCTAACGGGTTCTTTGTCGAAGGACGGCCGACAAGCGCGGCGGACATCACGGACGGCCTGTCGCAGACGGCCGCGTTCTGCGAGGCGTTGCAGAGCGACGACAAGGGTGAAAACCCGAAGCGGACAGTGTGGGAGACCCCGTCCTTGCGCGGCCCCGGCGAACTCGACGCGTTCGCAGACGCCTGCCTGTCGATGCCGACAGTTCCAGCAAACGTATCAATGACGGGAGGCGTGCTCGCGCGCTGGGCGGACGGGCTGCCTACATACAACCATGTCCTTCCGCCCAATACGCGGATGTGCGCCAATGGCGATGATTACTTTACCTACGGCGCCAAGACCGCCTTGAGCGATCATCCGGGCCTCGTCAATACGCTGATGGGGGATGGAAGCGTCCGAGGTACGAACAAAGGCATCGATCGCCGCGTGTGGCGGGCCGTGGGATCGCGTAATGGCAGCGATCTTACTTCGTTTTGAGTCGTGTGTTGAATTCGGATTCAATGACATGAAAGGAGTGGATATGTGGAGCGCGGTTCGAGTCACGACAGTGTTCCTGTTTCTGGCAGGCGTTGCGTCAGCCGACTGGGAAGTCACGACTCCCGAGGCAGACGAAACCATCGCCAGCGGACACAGCATTGGTTGCATTGGAACAGCAGACAATGTGACTTTCGTGTTTGTCGAGTTGTGGGCGGAGATTAATGGGACCTGGACGAAGATCCAGGGACCGTTCGGGGCCGCTGCTTACGGATCAGGAACTGAAAAGACGTGGTACTACACGTTTGGGGCAGGTGAGCCCGGCGCGGACCACAAAGTCCGGCTGAAGGACCCACAAGGGAATCACAAGGCGTGGTCGGGAGTCTTTCACGTCTCGAATTGATCAGAACGGAGGGACGTGTTACAAGCAAGCGCCAGTGTGTGGCAGGCACGTGTGTCGGTTCAGCCATGATTAAACTCCGACATTACCTCCTCGTATTCATCACGGCGCTTGGTGCCGGTGCGTGGTGGTTCATTTCGCGCAATACATCGCAAACGCCGCCCGACGGGATGCCCCCCGTCGATTCTGCGCGTTTTCACGATGTGAGGATCTTCGTTGACGGCCAGCGCGCCGACAGCGCCCCGATCGAAATCACTCCGTTTCAGAACCATTCCGTGACCGGCACGTTCCGCGCGGCCGGGAATGTTGCTGCAGCGCCAAACATCGGCGCGACCCTCCACAGCTCGCGCGCCGATTTTCGCGCTCCCTTCGGGTTTCAGCTTCCACTCCGGTTACAGCCGGACGGCTTGTACCATTTTGGAGGTGAGATCACGACGATCGAATTTGAGGGGGTTGTGGAGTTGCGCCTGACGGCATCCATCCAGAATGACGTAGCGGAGGCGACAATCGGCCGCGTTCTGCTGTCCACGGCACGTGCGGCGCCGCCCAGAGGCTGAAATAACGCCGGTTCCAGGCTTGTCGAACCACGCCGGCGCGGCCGCTCGTGTTGCCGCCTAAATGTGCGCGATGGATCACCGCCGCTACGGTTCGCGTCCGGCCGACAGCCGCAAGTTGCTCACAAATCGCAAACCCGTTTTCTCAGACTGGGCTGATCCGCTCCCTTGACGCCGCCGCGTCCCTTCCGCTATCCCACGCGCAACGTCACGGCGCTCCGGGACTTGGATCGATTCCCCCACGCCCGAACTTCGGCGTTGACACATTCCCCCCCGCCGCGAACAATCCCCCACGCGAGGCCCTCTCGCGACGCACTCTCGAAGGATCAACAATGCCTGATTGGACTTTGGAACGCCCACCCCTCATGGAGCCGCTCGCCCAGCGCGACTACCAGCGCATGCGGCAGATGACGATCGGCGACCTGCTCCTGGAGAACCGCATCATCTTCCTCGACGGACCGATCTACGACGCCGTCGCCAACCTGATCGTGATGAAGATGCTGTTCCTCCAGTCAGAGAACCGGCATCAGGACATCCACCTGTACATCAACTCACCGGGCGGCTCCGTGACGGCCACGCTCGCCGTGTACGACACGATGCAGTTCGTCGACTGCGACATCGCCACGTACTGCGTCGGCCTGGCGGCCAGCGGCGCGGCGATCCTCATGGCGGGGGGCGCGAAGAGCAAACGCTACATCCTGCCGCACGCCAAGATGATGATCCACCAGCCGTACGGCCAGGTCGGCGGACAGGTCTCCGACATCGAGATCCAGGCGAACGAGATCATCAGCACGCGGCAGACGCTGAACCAGATCCTGGCCGACCACACCGGCCAGCCGATGGAGATGATCGCGAAAGACACCGACCGCGACCGCTACCTGACGGCGATGCAGGCCAAGGAATACGGCCTCGTCGACGAAGTCGTGATCCCCAAGCGGGACAAGAAAAAGGTGAAGGCGGAGAACGGCGGAGAGAAGCCGAAGGCCTGAAGGATGAGAGATGAGGGATCGCCAGAGGTCTGGCCTCAGCCCTGAAAACTCATCACTCATCCCTCATCTTTGATCATCCCTCATCGCGTCGCAACGCCATAACGCAACCCACACACAACTCACCAGTCACCACTCACCATTGACGACCCCCGCTCCCCATGACCACCCTCGTTCCCTACGTTATTGAAAAGTCCGGCCGCGAAGAGCGGGCGATGGATATCTACTCCCGCCTGCTCAAGGACCGGATCATCTTCCTCGGCACCGCGATCAACGATCAGGTGGCCAACAGCATCGTCGCCCAACTGCTGTACCTGCAGTTCGAGAACCCCGAGGCGGACGTGCACATGTACATCAACAGCCCCGGCGGCTCCGTCACCGCGGGCCTGGCGATCTACGACACGATGCAGTACATC
>CAZWGW010000443.1:0-6221 GCA_964633565.1 uncultured Planctomycetaceae bacterium | reverse complement strand
GCAGCCACCCGTCGCATTCGCCTATGATCTGCGCGCGGCAGATCGCGCTTCATCCCCACTCCCACTGGAGGCCGACCATTGATCGCCCTCATCGCCCATGACCAGAAGAAGGCCGAACTGCTGGAGTTCGTCGGCCGTCACGTCGATTTCTTCCGGACGAGACTGCTGGTGGCGACGGGGCACACGGGAGCGCGGATGTCGGCCGAATTGGGGCTGGCCGTGGAGCAGGTGGCGCACGGTCCCCACGGCGGCGACCTGATCATCGGCGGCCGCGTCGCGGAGGGGAATATTGAGGCCGTGTTGTTCTTCCGCGATCCGCTGACCGCGCAACCGCACGAACCGGACGTCTCCGCACTGATGCGGGTCTGCGACGTGCATCGCGTACCGCTGGCCACCAACGCGTCGACTGCCGAGGGGGTCGTGATGTGGTTGAGACGGCGACCGGAGTAACGGAAGCAAGCCTCCGCACCACCAGTGCGCACCATTCCGGTCCCCGCGCGGACCTCAAGACTGCCGGGAGCCGCCCACGGTACGCAGGAAGCCGGCGCGTCGCGCCGGCTTCATTCGCGGTTCATCGAGCAGAACAGCTCAGATTACCCTGACGTTCTCAGCCCGAGGCCCCTTCGGCCCCTGCCCGGGAGTATAGGACACTCGCTGACCCTCGCGGAGGTCTTCGTAGCGGACCCCTTCGAGGTTCGACATGTGGAAGAACATGTCTTTGCCCGTTCCCGTGTCAATGAAACCAAAACCCTTGTCAGTCAGCCGCTTGATCTTGCCTTCAGCCATCCGTACGTTCCTGAAAAAGACGATTCGCAGCGTCGCTCGACACAACTGGTTCCA
The DNA here is from genome assembly GCA_964633565.1 of uncultured Planctomycetaceae bacterium. Lineage (GTDB taxonomy): Bacteria > Planctomycetota > Planctomycetia > Planctomycetales > Planctomycetaceae > CAZWGW01. The sequence goes on along the minus strand of CAZWGW010000443.1, from coordinate 5,381 downwards.
GCGCATCCGCCGCAGTGCGAATTGTAATCGAGCATCAAAATCGGTCAATGCTATCTGGACGGCGACATCAACGGATTCCTTCCCGGGGCCCGGCCCCCACCCAGTTTCAAGCCCGGACGGCCGCCGCTCGACCGCCAAGCCTGCTCAGGACCTGAGCAGTCCTGTATACTACGACCTTTGTTTCCGAGGGCCGGACGCACGATTCCCCCCGCAATTCACGCACCGCCGGCAGCCGGAAATGCATCCTGCGCCGGCCACCTGCCATGACTGATCCAGAAACACCCCCGACGGGCCGCATCCTGATTGCCGACGACAACCAGCAGAACCGCGAGCTGCTGGAGGCGTACCTGGCCGACGAGGGGCACGACATCCTGATGGCGGCCGACGGCCGGGAGACGCTCGACAAGACACAGCAGGAACAGCCAGACCTGGTGCTGCTGGACATCATGATGCCCAAACTGAGCGGCTACGAGGTCTGCCAGCAGATCAAGCAGGACCCGCAGACGCGCGATATCCCGGTGCTGGTCGTCACGGCCCTCAAGGAGATGGGGGACATTGAAAAGGCGGTCGCCGCGGGAGCGGACGACTTCCTGACCAAGCCCGTGCACCGGATCGAGTTGAAGACGCGGGTGCGGTCGCTGCTGCGGGTACGCCACCTCAAGAACGAGCGCGACCGCCTCCTGGCGTACCTGGCCGAGGTCGAAGGAGCCCTGCCCCCTGGCGGTCCGCCGCGGTAGTGCAGAAGACCTGAACAGAAGGCAGCAAAGGCAGCGAAGATTTCGGAATCAGGTTCAGGCATACGAGCAGGAATCAACGATCCGCGGAGTTCACGGTGTTCCCCATCTGATCCTTCGCTTCCTTTGCTGCCTTCTGTCAGTCCTTTCTTGAAACTCGTGAGTCTCCACGATGTCCGTCGCGGTCGAATTGCCGAGTGTTGTCTTGAAGCCGCGGCGGGCGCTGCCGTTCTTCAGCGGGCACCCGTGGGTGTTTGCGGGGGCGATCGCCCGCATCGACGGGACCCCCGAGCCGGGGTCGGAAGTGGCGTTGCGGACGTTGGAAGGGGAGTTCATCGCCCGCGGGCTGTTCAACCAGGACAGCAACATCCGCGTGCGGCTTTACACCTGGCGCGAGGAGCAGCCGCTCGACCGTGACTTCTGGTCGGCCCGGCTGGATGAGGCGCTGGCGCTGCGGCGGCATCTGTTTGCAGGCAGGCCGGAAGAACGGGCCTGCCGCTTGGTGTTCAGTGAGGCAGACGGACTGTCGGGCCTGACGCTCGACCGCTACGGAGACCATCTGCTGCTGCAATGGACGAGCCGCGCGCTGGCCGAGCGCGAGCCCCTGTTCGTCGAATTGCTCCAGGAGAAATTGCAGCCGACCGGGATCTGGCGGCGGACCGAGAAGGGGATCGGCGAACTGGAGGGGCTGACGGTTGCTGACGGATTGATCGCCGGCGCTGCGCCGCCGCGGCCGCTGTTCATCGAGGAGCACGGCATCCGCTACGGGGTCGACGTGGTCGAGGGGCAGAAGACGGGTTTCTACTTCGACCAGCGCGACAATCGCGCGGCCGCCGCAAAACACCTGTCCGGGCGCGTGCTCGACCTCTTCTGCTACACCGGCGGTTTCAGCCTGGCGGCGGTCAAACTGGGGCGCGTGGAGGAAGTGCTGGGGGTCGACTCGTCTGAAGCGGCGCTCAACATCGCGCGGCGGAACGTCGAATTGAACGAGATTGCCGGGCGCATCCGGTTCGAGCAGGGAGTCGCGTTCCAGAAGCTGGAGCAACTGCAGGCGGCCGGGGAACGCTTCGACGGCATCATCCTCGACCCCCCCAAAATGGCCCGCACGCGGGGCGGACTGGAGCGGGCGCTCAAGGGCTACGTCGGCCTCAACCGGCTGGCCGTCGAGGTGCTGAACCCTGGCGGCATCCTCGTGACGTGCAGTTGCTCGGGGCTGGTGTCGCGAACGGATTTCGAGCAGGTGCTGGCACACGTGGCGGGCGAATCAGGCCGGCGGATTCAGGTCCTGGAGTCGCGCGGCCAGGCGGCGGACCACCCGGTGTCGGTACAGTGCGTGGAGAACGCGTATTTGAAGTGTCTGATCTGCCGGGTGGTCTAGGTTAGCGTCCATTGTCGGAGATGCGGTCGATGAGCACTCTGCGCGGCATTCCGACACTTGATCCCCGATTGCCCAGCCTGTCGTATGAGTGGATGGGATTTGTGGCCCTCCTGGCCGTTGGGCTCATTCCGCTGTGGGTCATAGCGCGACGTTGGACAGGTAGTCGGAAGGCATTCGTTTGGATGGGCACAGGAGCATTCCTGTTCTGGGTCGCGGGATTCTTCTGGCAGGCGGTCGAGGCTTCTCGCTATCGAGTTCTCTTATCTCGGACACTCAGCGGGCGCTCAATTGAATCGTGGTTGTTCGAACTCCTCCGTCACTCGACGCGATCACTACTCCCCGCACTATTGGGAGGACTTGTTGCCTTTGTCGTCCTCATGGCAAGAGAAGATGTCCGAAGGGCGTATCATCGCCGCCAAGCGCGACGAGCGCGAACTCACGCCAGATGAGATCGCGTTCTTTATCAACGGCTTCACCCGCGGCGATATCCCCGACTACCAGATGGCGGCGTTTGCCATGGCCGTCTGCTGCCGCGGGATGACCGCGCGGGAAACCGCCGCGCTGACCGATGCGATGCTCCGCTCCGGCGTGACGCTGGAATGGCCGGAGGACGGACGGCCGCGAGTCGACAAGCATTCCACCGGCGGCATCGGAGACAAGGTCTCGCTCGTCCTGGCGCCGCTCCTCGCCTGCTGCGACGTCGTCGTCCCGATGATCTCCGGCCGCGGACTGGGGGCGACCGGCGGCACCCTCGACAAGCTGGAATCGATCCCCGGGTTCCGCACGGACCTGGATCTGGAAGATTTGCAGCGGATTGCCGGCGAAGTCGGCTGCGTGATCTGCGGCGCGACCAGTGAACTGGCGCCGGCTGACCGCAAGCTGTATGCGCTGCGCGACGTGACGGGCACTGTCCCCTCGCTGCCGCTGATTACGTCCAGCATCATGAGCAAGAAGCTCGCGGAAGGCCTTGATGCGCTCGCGCTCGACGTGAAGTTCTCCAGCGGCGCCTTCATGAAGTCGCACGACCGGGCGGTGGAACTCGCACAGGCGATGGTCGACGTCGGCAGCAGCATGGGCGTGAGGACGTCGGCCCTGTTGACCGACATGAGCCAGCCGCTCGGCCGTGCCATCGGCAACGCGATCGAAGTCAACGAAGCGGTTGCAGCACTACAGGGCGATGGGCCCGATGACCTGCGGGAGTTGACGCTGGCGCTCGGCGCGGAACTGCTGCTCGCCGTCGGCCGGGCGACGTCTGCTGACGACGCTGTGCGACTGCAGCACGAGCAATTCGACTCCGGCCGGGCCTGCGAGAAGCTCCGGGAAATGGCGGCCGCACAGGGGGGCGACATCGACGCGCCCCGCGCCATCGCTCCGCGGCATGTGCTCACGGCCGAGCGCGCGGGCTATGTCGAAATCGTCGACGCGGAGCAGTTCGGCTGGGCCGTAATCGAACTGGGAGGTGGCCGGCGCGTGCAGTGGGACGTCATCGATCACTCCGTCGGACTGGAATGCCTGGTCAAGACCGGAGACCGGGTCGACGCGGGCCAGCCGCTGCTGCACGTATTTGCCAACGCGGACGGCGTCGCGCGGGTGAGGCCCCTGATTGACCGGGCGCTGCGCATCGGGGACGAGCGACCGGCTGCGCCGAAGCTGATCGAATCATCCCTGCGTTCGTGAGCCGAGGACCTCCGTCTCCGCGAAGACTGAACGGTCACTCCCCGCGCAGCGTCGCCACAATCGGCGTCCGCACCGCCTCCCGCACCGCCACCAGCGCGGCGATCATTCCCACGCCGGCCACGCTTCCCAGCATCAGCCACAACCCGCGCCACGGCACGTCGACGCCCGTCGTCGACAGGTGTGGCGTCATCGCCAGCAGAGCGGAGACGGTCCCTGCCGCCAGACCCCACAGCATCAGGCACGCGTTCTCCCACAGCACCAGCAGCGCGATACTCGAGTTCAGGAACCCCACCGCCCGCAACAGCGCCAGTTCACCGCGGCGCTCCAGTACGTTCCGGAGCATGACGGTCGCCAGTCCCAGCGTCCCCAGGAGCAGGCCGAGGCCCCCGAGCGCCTGGAACGTCGAAAGATAGGTGTTCTGCACCGCCAGAAAACCCGCCAGCCGGTCGGAGACGCGATCGACGTCAAAGCCGTAGTCCGACAGTTCCGTCTCCAGCACGTCGGCGACTTCGTTTGCGTGCCGCGGATCAACTTCGATCAGGAAGTACTGAAAGCCGGCCTGTTCGGGAAACAGCGACTGGAATTTCTCCTCCGACATCAGCAGCACCCCCTGAAACACGCTGCCGTCGAACTGGCCGACGACCTCTAACTTGCCCCCTGCCTGCGGCACATCCAGCGTCCCACCGATCCCGGTGTGCAGGCTGTATTGCAGGGTGTTCAGATCCCCCAGCACGGGAATCCGGCCTTCCGGCAGGTCCTGATTGAGAAGTTCCCAGGGATGTTCCGCCTTCGTGTCAGCGAACTTGAACCGGTCACCGTTGGTCATGTCGGCGATGACGTCTTGTGGGACGCCGAGGATTGTCGGCAGTTGCGTGCGGTACAGATTGAGGCAACTGGCGTTCTCGCCTGGCCTGACCCGGAACGGACTGACATGGATTGACCTGAGCAGGCTTGAGTCGTCGCCCGACGACTCGCCAGCCGATTGGCCGCTGTCGATCCCCAGTTTGACACGGCCCGCTTCCGTGTTCAGGTCGTACAACAGCGGAACGCTCGATTCGGCGACAAATGTGTATCCGCCGTTGCCGGAATGCCGGTCCGGCGCTTCGACCGCCGGATTGCGATGACCGGCCGCGATGGCCACGATGACAAACGTGGCGGAGGCAATCAGGCTGGCCGTCATGACGCTGCGCCCGCGATTGCGGGCCGCGTTCCGCACGCCCAGTCGCCCGAGTGCGATCAGTCCCGTCCCGCGGACGGCGGCCGCGCGGTCCGCGTTCAACCAGCCGGCCAGACCGGAAAGGCTCGCGACCAGCGCCGCGGTGCCGACGACGAAGAACGTCACCGTCTCCCACGAAATCCCCCCGAAGGCCTCTGCGCCAGAACCCGGCAATGCCAACGACGCGAGCAGCAGGAGCGCGGCCAGTCCGCCGGCAACGGCCGTCGTCCACCAGGCGGCCCGGCCGCGGCGGGCGATGCGCTCCAGCGTGTCGGCCGGTTCTGTCGCGCCGGACAGGAGTTCGCGAGTCGACAATTGTCGACTGCTGCGCATTCCCCACCAGATCGCGATGACGGCGACCACGGCGGCGCCGCAG
>CAZWGW010000442.1:5935-6241 GCA_964633565.1 uncultured Planctomycetaceae bacterium | reverse complement strand
ACCCCACCCACTCCCGCCTCTCGATATCGGAGTACCGCCATGCGCCACACCGCCTCCAGCCGTCGTCAGTTCCTCGCCCAGGTCGGCCGCGGCATGCTCATCGCCGGGGTCGGTTATGCCGCCGCCCGCGATATGGGCCTCACCCCCGCCTTCGCCGATGACGCCGCCGCCGAGCGGCTCACGTTCGGCACGCACGAACGGCTCGTCGCCCTGATGCAGGAGACACCCGCCGACAAGCTGCTGCCGCAGGTCGTCGACCTGATCAAGGGCGGCACGGACCTCCGCGAACTCGTCGGCGCGGCCGCT
>CAZWGW010000442.1:0-5925 GCA_964633565.1 uncultured Planctomycetaceae bacterium | reverse complement strand
AGATCTGGGCTTTTCCACGGCATTCGCGCAGCAGGGCGCGGAACGCCTGACCTTCGGCGCCATGGAGCCGCTGGTCACCTTGATGCAAGAGACGGCGGCGGCCCGCCTGATTCCGCAAATCGTCGAACGCCTGCGCAACGGCACCAACCTGCGCGACGTGGTGGCCGCGGCCGCCCTGGCCAACGCTCGAACCTTCGGCGGCGAGGACTACGTCGGCTTCCACACGTTCATGGCCCTGCACCCGGCGTACCGCATGTCGCTGCAACTGCCGAGCGAACGCCGCGCGCTGCCGGTGCTCAAGGTGCTGTATCGCAATGCCTCCCGTCTGCAGGAGTCCGGCCACAACGCGGCCGATATATTGCACCCGGTCTCTCCGGAAGGTGACGGCAAAGATCCCGCGCTCGCGACGGTGCTCCGCGACGCCGTCCACAACACCGACGTCGCCGCCGCCGAACGGACGCTGGCGGCCGCGGCCGCGGCATCGCCTGAGATCGCGTGGAATGACCTGATCCAGACCGTCCACGAAGCCCCCGAAGTACACCGCATCGTCCTCGCGCACCGGTCGTGGGACATGCTGGGCCTCGTCGGCATGGACCACGCCCAGGCGATGCTCCGCCAGTCGGTGCGGTACTGCGTGAAAGGGGAGGGGCCGCGCACGAAGTGGTACGGCGGCGTGACGGAGACGCTGACCCGCGTGATGGACACGCACAAGCTCGCCGGCCGCGAGCCCGGCACGCGTCAGGCCGACGACGGCTGGGTCGACTCGTTCGCGCAGACGCTGTTCCGCTCGACGCCCGAGCAGGCGGCCGACGCGGTCGGCGCGGCCCTTGCCGAGGGGATGTCCGCCGATTCGATCTCCGAAGCGATCTCGCTCGCCGCGAACCAGCTTGTGCTGCGCGATGCGGGCCGGCCCGCGTCGCAGGCGCAGCCGAACAAGCCGGTCGGCTCGGTGCACGGCGACTCGATCGGCGTCCACGCCAGCGATTCGGCCAACGCCTGGCGGCACATCGCCGCCGCCAGCAACCCGCGCAACGCCGCCGCGAGCCTCGTCCTCGCCGGATACCAGGTGGCCCTCGACCGCGTGCAGCGCGGCGGCAATTTCGACGAATGGCAGCCGCGCCCGCTCGCCGAGCAACTGGAACAGGTCACCGCGACCGAGCCGTCGAAACTGCTGACCGAACTGGATGGCGCCATCCGCGAGCAGAACCAGGACCGCGCGTGTGCACTGGTCGGCCGCTACTGCGACCTCGGTCACTCCACGGACTCCGTCTTCCAGCTTCTGCTCAAGTATGCGACGAGCGAAGACGGCGCGCTGCACGCGGAGAAATACTTCTGGACGGTCAGCGACGAATACGACCTGACGCGTCCGGCGTTCCGCAACCGGCAGCTTGTGGCGCTGGCGCGGGTGACGGCGAGCGAATGCGGCCGCCGCGCGCCCGGGTATGAGGAGGCGTGCGGGCTCTTGGGGTGTGAGGTGTAAGATCCCGCAGCCAGGTGCATCGACCGCCGCCCGTCTCGGCGAAACCGGACGACACAGACGACTCACCTATCAGTGCTTCTCCGCTTGCCTGTAGTATCTCGATGTGATACTATTGTCCTCGGGATGAACCAGAAGCACCGGCGTACCTTGGAAGCCATCTTTGACGATCCCGTCAGGTCCAACATCCTCTGGCGGGACATCGAGGGGATGCTGAAGGCCGCCGGCGCGGAAATTACGGAGGGCGAGGGATCGCGGGTCCGAATTGCAGTGAACGGCGTGCGAGCCGTGTTTCACCGACCTCACCCGCAGAAGGAAACCGACAAGGGAGCAGTGCGGTCGATGCGACGCTACCTCAGCGAGGCTGGAGTGACGCCATGATGGAGTACAAGGGATATTTTGGCAAAGTGGACTTTGACGACGTTGCGGGCATTTTCCACGGAGAAGTCCTCGGTACGCGGGACGTGATTACGTTTCAGGGGCGCAGCGTCGACGAGCTGAATTCCGCGTTTCAGGGATCGATCGATGATTACCTCGCATTCTGCCGTCAGCGCGGCGAACAGCCAGACAAGCCGTTTTCCGGGCAGTTTGTCACGCGAATTCCGCCGGAGCTGCATCGACGAGTGAATCTCGCGGCGAGCATGTCCGGTAAGAGCCTCAATGCCTGGGTCACGCAACAGCTCCAAGCGGCCCTTCGTCGCGCCGGATCAAAAAAGGGGGCAAAAGCAGCGGAAAGCGGAAAGCGGAAGCGGAAGCCCGTTTTCAAGGTCGACGTCAAACGCATCTCGCGACGCGGCAAGCAGCGCGCCTGACCCCGGATTGCGGCACCGACTCCGACTTTGGCACAAGCGCGGCGCGGTATGAGGGCGCGTCCGCGCCTCTGCAGTCTGAACTGCAGCGTCACCTCGTGCTACGTATCCCACTTCGTGCCAACCAGACTCTCAGACTCCCTACCGTCGACCTCAACAACGATATCGCCCACTTGCAGGCCCGCCGATAGCGCATTCGGCAGTCGATCCGGGCGCGACCGCCAAAATATAAAGCGCCGTCACACCATTGAACTTGCTCGGCATCACACGTGCGCCAAACCCCGCTTGCGACCGCGTAGTTGGATCAGTCCCTGACCAATACCATGACAAATGTGCGTCCACTTCTGCTATCTCCGCAGCAGTCAAGGGCCTGACATTTCGTACTATCTCATCAACACCCATCAGTATTGCACGCCGCCGTTCGGCCGCCATGTCCGCAGACTCGCCAACGACGTCAGAAGTAAAAGAACGCACCAAATTGTCAGGGACCGGCCAGTACCGAGGCTCGTGACCACGCGCATCAATCATAAGATTCCAAACAGACAATGTCGGAGCGGCGATGAACCGCGAACGCCCAAGTAATCGCTCGGCTGCATTACGCCTTTCTCGAATTTGGCCTTCAACTGCAGCAAGTTCCTTGCGCTCGATTTCGACCACGCTCCGCTGGCGCTCCAGCTCTTCTTCTGCCTGCAATACTCCTAGGCGCTGCGTTTCCAGATCCTGGTTTTGCGTCGCCACCGCGCGCTCCGCAACGCGTACCGACTCAACACGCTGGTCGATGCTAAGGAGCAGGAAGAGCAATAGGCCAAGAAACAATACCAGCGTGCAAAATATCAGATCGCTAAACGACTCATAGAAGCTCGAGGTCCGTTGGCGTCGATAGACAAGCATTGTCGAGTTTCGCGGCTATTGTCGAATGAGTGGGTCAGATGCGGGAGCCGACTAGCCCTACTGTCCAGTGCCAGTAGCAGTTCCAAGGCGTCGCCGTCTGCTCTCCTCTGATGCTCGTCGCAGCGTTGGCACAATGTATATCTCGCAAAGCTCGGCAATGTGCGCGATCAATGACTCGGCGTGCGACTCTACAACCGTTCCGAGGACGGGCAAGACCACACTGCCGAGCACCGAACCGACCAGTGTCGTGTAAAATGCCGTCCCCATGCCAGACAAAGTTACCCGGATGCCGTGTAACAGGCCACCGCGGTCCGCACCAACGGCTTCGATAACTCCGCCTAGCCCTCCGACCGCAGATATTAGGCCAATAATCGTACCAATCAGTCCAAGCGTAACAAGCAGTCCGGCAATAACCTCTGTCAGTCGTGTGCGTGCATGAAGGCGAGCCTGGAGTAATGCAACAAGATTGTCCTGGCTTACCTCTGGATCTCGGCGCGCAATTTCATACAGATGTCGCACATGGTCACGAAAGAGGCTACTACTTCCATCGCGCACAAAAGTGTTAAGCGTGCGCGCGACGATCAGTCCCTCAAGCTGTAATGCAGCCAACTTCATTTGGCGTTGTATGTACATCATATCAACAACATGTCGCAGCAGCGCCGCACAAAACACGAGTAGGATCACAATGCAGAGTCCGGAGTTATCCTCACGAATGGCTCGCACGAATAGGCGCCCAGTGAGTACGATGAACACCGAAAGCAGGAGTGCGGCATACATAGCCCACTCACGGAGCGGGTGAGTGGCGGACGCAGTGAGGCGATCCTTTCGAGCCTGGGCATCATGACGGTCGTCCGCGACAGTTGATGGGCGAAGCTGACGCGGACCGAATTCATCAGGAGCGGGGTCGTCGATCGGCAATTCGTCGAGGTACATGGCCGGTCAATTCCATTTGACGGGAGTCGGCGCGGACTCCGTTCTGAGGAACGCGAGCGCCCGACGCGGAGCTTGCGACCTTGTTCGTTGATCACTGTGAACGAATCCACGGCATTGCACTGCGGTCAAGCGGGATGCTCCAGTTTGAACAGGCGCTCGCATTGTGACAGGAAGTCCCTGTCCGCCGCGTTCAATTCGCTTTCGCTCAGTCGTCGGTTCTGCCCATCCGACTGCTCGTGCAGGTGTGACACTGTGAACGACGTCCCGTGGCAATCGTATTCAATCACGATAGCCGTCCGACTTGGATTGGTGGGGTGGTTGAAGATCTGCTGTCGATTCATCGGAGCCTCCGGTCGGTCGACGTATAGTCGCAGTGCGACGGAAACGAGAGCTGGAACGCGCGAAAGGGATTTGAAAGTATTCTGGACGCGCCAGTATCGAGAGTTAAGTGTTCAAGCATCAGCTCTGACCTATCGCACGGCGTGAACGGAGCACATCTCACGCGACTTGAAGTGCGCCGTTGCGAGCCCGGTCAGCAGTCCGTGAAGCGAAAAGTTCACGCGGAGAACGAACGGGGAGTCGTGCGGATTGGCACCGCTTGTGGTCGGTCGGACCCACCCTGCGGCGCTTCGTTCTCCCCCGCTCCCCCCCGCGGTATCATGGCCGGGAATGACAACCCCCTCGAGGACGCTCCGTCGATGAACACCCCGCTCCTGTCACGCGCATTGCTGGCCCTCCTCTGCACTGCCGCGCTGGCTGCACCCGCCCGCGCCGGCGACTGGCCCCAACTCCAGGGCGACCCCCTCCGCTCCGGCAACGCCCCCGACGCCACGCTACAGACGCCCCTCGGCCTGCTCGCCGCGATCCCCCTCACCGACGGCCTCTACGCGGCCCCCGTGGTCAGCGATGGCGCGGTGTTTGTCATCGACGGCTCGGGGATCGTTACGGCCATCGACGCGACGACGCTCAAAGTCCGCTGGCAGTTTGTCACCCGCGGCGGGCCGGGGAACTGCAACAACGTTTCCGCGCCGGCCGTCATGGGCCAATATGTCTACGCCGGCACGACGGCCGGTTACTTCTATGTGCTCAACCGCGACAGCGGCGCGGTCGTGAAGGAGATCGACTGCCGCGAGCCGATCTTCTCGGCCCCGGCCGTGAGCGGCGAACGGGTGTACTTCGCCACGCTCGGGGCGCGGGTCTATGCGCTGGAGCCGGACGGGACGGAAGTCTGGACGTGGGATTTCGTCAGGGAGGTCGTCAACTTTGGCGGCAACCGCTGGAACGGGGCCGAGTGGCTGGCCGATCGCAAGGATCGCGTGACGTGGAAGGACCACTTTGTCTGTTCGCGCGATCTCTGCCTGGTCGGCAAGACGATCGTCATGCCGGCCGGGGGACGCACGGTCTTTCTGGACGACACCGGCAACGCGCCGAAGCTGCGGGCCGTCGGCGTCATCCCCGACTATGCCGGGTCGGAATACCCCGCCACATTCGGCCAGAGCGCCGACGCCGCGGGAAACGTCTACGTCCAGTGGCACCGCCGCGACAATGCGGGTCGCGTTGAGATGCTGCGGCTGGAGGGGGATGAGCTGAAGTACGACTATGTCAAGGGGACGGAGACGGCGATTCACCTGCCGGGACTGCTCAGTTTCGCGTCCGTGAGCATTCGCGACGGCGACGTGTACCGCGTGCGGCCGGAGCAGGGGCTGGGGCTGTGCCGACACCGCCCCGGAGCAACGGAACCGGAAATGTTGTGCGCCGCGGCGTCGATCTGTCCGCCGGTCGTGGCTCGCGATCACGTCGTCTACGGCGGACTCG
>CAZWGW010000441.1:3347-6244 GCA_964633565.1 uncultured Planctomycetaceae bacterium | reverse complement strand
GACGAGGTCGAAGGGGCGACGATCATCGACTTCGGCGTGGAGATCGTCGGCAGCCTCGGGGCCGGGCTGGCGCTGGCCGAGATCTGCACGGCGGGGCTGGCCGATATTTCGCTGACGCCGGGCGAGATCGGCGGCGTCGGCTGGCCGCACGTCTTTGTCACGACCGACGCGCCGGTCGACGCCTGCCTACTGAGCCAGTACGCGGGTTGGCAGATCAATGTGCCGGACTTCTTCGGCATGGGGTCGGGGCCGATGCGGGCCGCGGCCGCGCGCGAAGAACTGTTCGAACAACTCGACTACAAGGAGGACGCGGACCATGTGGTGGGCGTCCTGGAGGCGAACTCGCTGCCGAACGCGGCGGCCGTGCGGGAGATCGCGGAGAAGTGCGGCGTGGAGCCGGCGAACATCGCGCTGCTCGTGGCGCCGACCGCGAGCCTGGCGGGGAACCTGCAGGTCGTGGCCCGCAGCGTCGAGACGGCGCTGCACAAGCTGTACGAACTGGATTACGACGTGACGCGGATTGAGTCGGCCGCCGGTTGGGCGCCGCTGGCGCCGGTCGCCGTCGACGATCTGAACGGCATCGGCCGCACGAACGACGCCATTCTGTACGGCGGCCGCGTGACGCTGATGGTCCACGGCGACGACGAGTCAATCGAATCGATCGGGGCGCGAGTGCCATCCTGTGGATCGTCCGCCTACGGCCTGCCGTTTCTCGAAGTGTTCGAGCAGGCGGGCAAGGACTTCTACAAGATCGATCCGCACCTGTTCAGCCCCGCGGAGATTGTGTTCCAGAACCTGGAGAGCGGACGGGTGCACCGGTTCGGCTCGATCAACGTCGAGGTGTTGCGGAAGTCGTTCGGCCTCTAGCGCGCGAGTGCACCCGACGTCATTCCACCGGCTTCGCCCTGCTGAGGAACTCAATCGTCGGGTCGGGGATCTCGCCGAGCCGCTGGCCGAAGGCGCGGGTCCAGCTTCTCGTCAGGCCGGCGCTGCGTTCTTCGCGGAGCAGGTTCCAGGCCCAGAGGTCGGTCGCCTGCAGGCGCGAGGCGAGGAGCGTGGCCAGATTGACCGACAGCTTGTACGCCGCCAGGCGCTGCGCCTGCAGCATGTCGTCGTAGGCTTCGCGGTGGAGTTGCAGGGCCGTTACCGGAGACAGCGCCGTCGCTGTCGTCCGATGCGGCGCCTGGGCAAAGAACGAACTCTCCCCGAAGACGTCCTTCGGGCCGGCCTCCAGCAGGAGGGTCTCGTCGGTCTGGATGTTGTCGACCTGCGGCAATCGGACTTCAACCCGCCCACTGAGAATGACATACAGCGCTGACGAAAGCTGACCCTCGGCGAAGAGGATCGCGTCTTCGTCGTATGTGACGAAATTGCAGGCGGCGACGATCTCACGGACCTCGGCGCCGGTGCAGCCGGTAACTAGTGGGACCTGCCCCAGTTCCAGGAGCGACATCCCTCCGGGGAGGACATCCCCCGCGTAGACCGGGGCTTCATCATCGCGTTCCAGGACAACCAGCACGTCGGCCTGTTGACTTGCGGCGGCGGTAACGGGCAACTCGCGCAGCGGCCTCCAGCCCTGCAATAACAGCCGATTGACCTCGTTGACGTCTTGACCGGTGACCGAGGCGTACTTGTAGCGCTTCATGGCGACTCGCTCTTGTCTTCGGGTGCTGGAGGGCGGCCGGAACCGGATCGTCGAGTGGTGAGGAACCGCCGTTCGCCGGGTCCGGCCGCGAGAGGTCTGCCACTGTGCTTTGCTCGCGAGGTCAGAGAAGCAAGTCCCGTGCCCCTGTGGGCAATGCTCAGCGGCTGCCGCATCGGGAGCGCGCCGGTGTGCTGATTCGCGCGCTCTGCTGCTTCGACTGCGTCGAATCGGCGCGCTTCGCACACCGCCGCGATCTGGAAGCATCCTCAATTGACGATGACCGCGAGGAACGCAAACATTTGCCGTGCGGCAGGTGTTGCGAGGAGTCGGGAGCCATGGATGCGATCTACACGGAGCGTGGATTTCTTCCGCCGGATGACCCGGCCCAGGCATTCCCGCGCGATTCGGAACTGACGATCCTGGACGAACTGGGGCGCGACCTGCCGAGCCTGCTGCAGGACCGGGGGTTCCGCGACCGGGCGCGCCTGCTGAAATTGCCGCCGTGGCCGCACGACGGCGTGACGGCGGACCTGCGGCCGCTGCTGCGGCTGTACTACGTGCGTGTGGGGTTTCTGGCGTCGGCGTATGTGAACCAGGTGAGCGAACCGCCGGCGCGAGTGCTGCCGGCCAATATCGCCGCGCCGCTCGCACACGTGGGCCGACTGCTGGACCGGCCGCCGATCCTCAGTTACGACGGCTACGCGCTGTACAACTGGAAGCGGTTCGACCCGGCGGGGCCGATTGCGCTGGGGAACATCGACACGCTGCAGGACTTTGTGCACCTGTACGACGAGCACTGGTTCATCCTCGTGCACGTGGAGATCGAGGCGATCGGCGCGAAAGTGCTGGCCGGCATCGCCCAGGCGGGCGAGGCGCAGCAGCGTAACGATGCGGCCGTCTTGAATGCCGCGCTGGAGGAGATTGCCGCGGCGGTGCGGGAGGCGGTTGGTGTCCTGCAGCGCATTCCCGAGAAGATGGACCCGGCGCTGTATTACCGCACGTTTCGGCCGTACATCCGGTTTTTCGAGAAAGTGGTCTACGAAGGAATCTCGCAGACGCCGCTGGACTACCGGGGGGAGACCGGCGCGCAGAGCAGTCTCATGCCGGCGCTGGTGGCGTTCATGAAAATCCCGCACCAGCGGTCGGCCCTGACAGACCACCTGGCCGACATGCGGCAGTTCATGCCGGCAGAGCACCGGGCGCTGCTGTCGGAGATCGAACGGATGTCGTCCGTGCGCGATGAGGCGGACAA
>CAZWGW010000441.1:0-3313 GCA_964633565.1 uncultured Planctomycetaceae bacterium | reverse complement strand
GATGGCCGCCTTCCGCGAAGTCCACTACGGCTGGGCGCAGGAATACGTCCACAAGTGGGTCAGCGACCCGCGCGGCACTGGGGGGACGCCCTACGCGATCTGGCTGCGGCAGTTGATCGATGAGACGCAGGCGTGGCGGATTGTGTGACGGTCGCGCCCTACGGCAACATGCCGAGATCGTTCAGCCGCCGCTGCAGGCGAAGATGTTCGTATTCGGGCCCGTCTGCAGGAGGGGCCGTTTCGTCCGGCCGGGTGGCGATCGTGAGGTGCGGATGCGACTTCCGCAGACGACGACGTGCGAGCGCGCCGACGGAGGTGCCGCCCACGTGCAGCCATTCCAGTTGCTTGAGGGATGCGAGCGGATCAAGTGCTTTCGCGGAGATCCGTGTGTCGCGAAGATCCGCGCACCGCAGGCCGGTCAGGACCTCCAGGTGTTGCAGTCCGTCATCGGTGACCGCTGCCGAACTGAGGTCAAGCAACCGGATCTCGGCGAGTGTTTCGTTTGCCGTCTTCAGCCACGCGAGCGAAGTGTCGGAAATCTGCGGCCCTGCCATCCGGACGCGCACCAGTTGGCGCAGGACGTCCGCGAAGTCCTCGCCATACTCATAGACGTACGCATCGATCGGCTGCAGGGCACACGCACCGCCGGCCGTTTCGATCAGCGCGATCAGGTCCTGCCGCTGCTGATACTGTTCGACGCGCGTTCCCAGCCATGCACGGCGCGACTCCTGGAAGCGGGCATGGTCGAGGGCGAGTTCGTATGCAGACTGTAACGCCTTGAATTCTTCGGCGTCGCCCCCCGCATCCGGATGGAGTGCTTTGGTCCGCTCCTTGTAGGCGCGCGTTACATCGGCGGCGGTGTAGGGGGGGAGCAGCCTCAGCACCTCCATAAACGGGGGCCGTTGTCGGGCGGTGGCAAGGAGCTTCTTGCGGGGCATTGAACAAAACCCTTTTGCACGGCGTGCTTCGCGACGTTACCCCGGGACCTGTACCCGGGGTCAGTGACCCCGGCCGGGTCGGATTCGCGCCCGATCGCAACCGGCTGGCCTCACTGAGGCCCGCTACAACAACCGGCCGGCGACAGAGTCCCGTGCCGATTCTCTCCGTTGCACGATTTCTCCGACAGTCCGCGCAATCCCCTCGCACATCGCGTCAAGGTCGAGGTCGTCCTCATCGCGACCGAACGGCTCCTCGACATGCTCGGCGACCGTCTCCATGCCTATCATGAAGTACGCCGTGATCGCCGTCAAAGGGAGCGTCCACCAGCCGAAGTCGTGCGCGATACCCCACGGCAGCGTGGCGAGAAACATGATCACGCATTGCCGGGCGAACACACGGTAGGACCGGGCCACGCGCGTGCGGCGGATGCGCTCACAGCCCCCGCAGATGTCGAGGAACTGCGACAGTTCGCGGTCGATCACGCGCAGGTCGTCGCCGTCGATCCAGCCTTCTCCGCGCCACCGCCGCAGCGCCTGGTAGCGGCGGCTGACCAGGTATCCGGGGAGATGGTCGACGCGGGCCTGGTCCTCCGCGAAACCCGGCAGCGCGGCGAGCGACGCCTCATCGCGGAGGTGGTCGCGGAGCGCGCAGGGGAAGGCGATGATGTCCCGCACGGCCTCCTGCAGTTCGGCCTGAGGCAGGTCAATCATCAGCGCCAGCTTGGCCGCGAGGTTGCGGCAGGCGTTGACCAGCCCGCCCCACAGCGTGCGGGCCTCCCACCAGCGGTTGTAGGCCGTGTTGGTACGGAACACGAGCAGCCAGCCGAGGACGAGGGTGAGGGCCGCGTGAATCTCGGCCGGGATGTCGCCGAGCTCGTGGTAGACGGTCCTCTCTTTCCAGACGGCCAGTGCGCCGTAGGCCGCGACGGCCAGGGCCATCAGGGCGACCCGGGTCAGGGTGCGGCTGAGTTTGATGGGAGGGATCAGTTTGCGCTGGTCGGGCATGCGCGGATCGCCGGCACTGGCTGCCATGGCGCGTCACCGGGTCAGTCCTGGCGGGTTACCTCGATCGCATTCAGCACCGGAGTGCCGTTCGTTGCCGTCAGCTCGATCACGAGTTCGCCGCTGACGGATACCCCTGCTGCCTCGTACACGGCAGAGCCGCTCGCGAGTGATTTGGCGCTGACGTCGCGCAGCATCGTCTGCCCCTGCAGCTTCACGTCGAACACGGCAGGCGCAGAGACATCAGGACGCATCTCGGCAATGTGCAGCCGCACCGTGTAAGTCGCCGGCGAGTCGTCCTTTCCCAACAGCGGCAGCGTCAGGCTTGTGAGCCCCTCAGCCCATGACGTGTAGAGCCAGGGCGCAGCGCTGCCAGCCCCCTCAGCCGACGTCTCGCTCACGCTGCGAAACCCTCCCCCCGCGGCGAATTTCGGCTGGAGGTCGAGCTTCACATCGAGTGACGTCTCCTGATAGGCCGTCCGCCGCGGATAGGAGAACCAGACGGTGCCGCTGGCGTCCTTGCGGTCGCCGGGGGCGCCGAGGTTGACGGCGAGCTGCTTCACCGGTGTCTGTGCGCCGACGGCGCTGTAGATCGTCCAGGGATGGCGCTCCTCGCGCGGCTCCATCACGACGGTGGAGGCGATCGAGAACAGGCACACGCACCCGGCGCTCGCTTCGGGGATCAGCACCAGACCGTTTGCGGGGATGGCGTTGATCCAGCAGCCGAGGCGATGGCCGGCAAAGTGCTCCACGCCGGCGTCGTCGTTCAGGTCGTAATAACCGGTGAAGCCGGAGCGGAACATGATCATGCCGGAGTCGCAGCCGGTGAGCATGCCGCAGTGATGTCCAGTCCGCATGATGCTCCAGGGGACGTCCTCGCCGGTGAGCGGGTGCGGACGCTTAATCTGGTCCCCAGTCTTGAGGTCGAACATCCACGGCTCGGCCAGCACGCGCTCGCCGATGATGATCGGCCGGTGCCGGTAATTCGCGTCCTTGGCCCACATCTTGTAGCCGTCCTCCGCCGAGAGGGCGACGAGCCGGCGGCGCTCGAATTCGCCCGCGACGAACTGCTTCCAGTAATGTCCGTTGGCGTTCGCGCCGCACAGCATCAGCACGCCGTCGTGATACATCATCGTCAGCTTGCCGCCGCCGATGCCGATGTCGCTGCAGTCGGTGACGTCGACCGGTTTCTCCCACAGCTTGTCGCCGGTGCGTGCCTCGAGGGCGACGGCCATCCGGACGTCGAGGTTCTTCGCCCGTTCCTCGGCAAATTCCCGCTCCTTGCCGGTCAGCTTGGCCAGCTCCGTCTTGTCCTGCCGCAGGATCTCTTCCCGCTGCTCGCTGGTGATCGAACTGTCGATGAAGCAGACGCG
>CAZWGW010000440.1:0-6251 GCA_964633565.1 uncultured Planctomycetaceae bacterium | reverse complement strand
GGCCGCCGCGAAGTCGCGCTGGATGAGCGTGCGGACCTTCTGCGCCTTGCCGTAGTAGGCGTCGTAGTAGCCCGACGACAGCGCGTACGTCCCGAGCATGATCCGCCGCTTGACCTCGTCGCCGAAGCCCGCGCCGCGCGTCGCGGCGTACATGTCGATCATGTCGTTGAACTGTGCCGCCCGGAATCCGTAGTGGACGCCGTCGTAGCGGGCCAGATTGCTCGACGCCTCCGACGAGGAGACGATGTAATACACCGCGACGCACAGCCGGGAATGCGGCAGGCTGACCTCGCGTACTTCCGCGCCCAGCCCCTTGTAAACGTCGATCGCCGCGCGGATCGCCCGCTCGACTTCGGGATCGAGTCCTTCGACGAAGTGCTCGCGCGCGACGCCGATCCGCAAACCGGCGAGCGGCTGCTCCAGCGACTGAGTGTAGCGCGGCACCGGGCGATCGACGCTCGTGCTGTCGCGCGGGTCGTGACCAGCGAGCACTTCCAGCAGCGCGGCTGCGCCGGCGACGTCGTGCGCGAACGGGCCGATCTGGTCCAGCGAGCTGGCGAACGCCACGAGGCCGTAGCGCGAAACCCGGCCGTACGTCGGCTTGAGGCCGACGACGCCGCAGAACGACGCCGGCTGGCGGATCGACCCCCCCGTGTCGGACCCGAGCGCGAGTGGCGCCATCCCCGCTGCAACGGCCGCGGCCGAGCCGCCGCTGGAGCCACCGGGCGCGTGAGCGACGTTCCACGGGTTGTGCGTCACCTGAAAGGCCGAGTTTTCGCAGGAGGAGCCCATCGCGAACTCGTCAAGGTTCGTGCGGCCGATGAGCAGGGCGTCGGCCGCCTTGAGCCGCTCGATCACATGCGCGTCATAGGGGGGGATGAAGTGCTCCAGCATGCGGCTGGCGCAGGTCGTCCGCACGCCGCGCGTGCAGATGTTGTCCTTCACCGCCACCGGAAGGCCCGCCAGCGGGCCGAGCGGCTGGCCGTCGCGTCGCTGCTCGTCGATCGCCACGGCCTGGGCCAGTACGCCGTCGTGGTCGACGTGCAGAAACGCGCCGACACGCCCGTCGACCGCCGCGATCCGATCGAGATGCGCTGTGGCGATGTCAGCGCAGGTGACCGTGCCGCTCCGCAGCAGTCCCCGCAACTCGCCGGCAGTTGCCCCCGCAAGCATGCTCGACACTCAGCCGTTCTCCAGGATCTGCGGGACGAGGAAATACCGGCCGTCGGCTTTCGGCGCGTTCGCCAGGGCGTCACTGCGCGACAGCGAAGGTCGCTGTTCGTCTGATCGAAACACGTTGGTCGTTTCGACCGCGTGGGCCATCGGCTCGATGCCCGTGGTGTCGACCGTGTTGAGCAGCTCGACATACTGGAGCACGTCTCCCAGTTGGCGGCCGAAGCGGGAGACTTCTTCGTCGGTCAGCTTGAGGCGCGACAGATGGGCCACCTTCTGGACGGCGACGGCAGGGAGAGGTTCGCTCATGGGAGTCCCCATCGGGCGTCAGGGTCCTTGTAACCCGAAGCGTGAGCGATGGACAGACGCGATTTCCAACGCAGCCCCTCGCCGACACTTCGGGTTACGATGTTGTGCCAGACTTTACGGCTTCGGCCCGGGCGTGTCATCTCCCCCGGCGCAACAAAAAACCCGGGCTTCCCGCCCGGGACATTGACAGAGCGCAACACCCCCCGCCGTACCCGCTCCTGCACTGGTCCGCAAACGGCGTTAACCGTTCAGTTCTTTCGTTCGCGGTCCTTGCGGCGCATCTCATCGAGGATCACCGGATGCCAACTCGTCTGACGCTCGGAAGCGGGCGCGTAGTTCCGGCGTGCCCACGCTCGCAGCCGCATTTCCTCAATCGGATCGATGTCCACCCGCGGTTCCAGCAGTGCCGAAGTCTCCATTCTGACTTCTCCTTCCTTCTTCCGGAGTTTGAAACGAACGACCCGTCTGTCGCCTGTGAGGTGCGGTGAATTGGAAAAGAACAAACGAACGCGGGACCGTCCCCGCAGATGAATTCGCATGGGAGATGCCGCAGAGTCTAGCATGCGCCGGGGGCATGCTCAAGCAAGCGGGGCATCAGAATGCATCAGATATCGGGAGGGGTTTGAACCCGTATTATCGGCCGCCCCAGGGGTTCTCTGGATGAAAATACCGTCGGAGCGGATTGCTCCGAATCATCCGCGTGGGGGACCCACCAATGTTGAGGCACGCATCAACGGCGGTTAAAATGTTGTGGTTCAAAGGTCGTTTCGTAACTCTTGATCGGACCGGCAGTTTCGCATGCCCCGCGTTGTTCCTCGATCCAACTGGAGCATCTGGACCTGGATCTGGGTTGGATTGACTCTGCTTGACACGTGCGCGGCGTGGGGAGCCGACCTGCCGCCGGCCGACGCGCGCGCGGTTATTGATGCGTCGATTGCCGAGCGGCTCGTGGCGGCCGGAGTGACCGCGGCGACGGTCATTGACGATGCCGGCTTTCTGCGGCGGGTGACGCTCGACCTTGCGGGGCGCATTCCGACCAGCGCCGAGACGCGCGAGTTTGTCGCGTTGTCGGCCGCCGACAAACGCACTCAGCTTGTCGACCACCTCCTGGCGAGCCCGGACTTCGCCTTTCACCAGCGGAACGAACTCGACCTGCTGCTTCTGGCGCGGATCGAGCGGGACGACGACTGGCGCGCCTACCTGCTTGACGCCGCGCGCGAGAACCGAAGCTGGGACCGCCTGTTCCGCGAGGTGCTGCTGCCGGAGCGCGAGCGTCGCGGCGACAAAGGTGCGGCCGCGTTCCTCCGCGAGCGGGTGCGCGAACTCGATGACCTCACCAACGACACGGCCGCGCTGTTCTTCGGCGTCAACGTGAGCTGCGCCAAGTGCCACGACCATCCGCTGGTCGAGGACTGGAAGCAGCAGCACTATTTCGGCATGGCGTCGTTCTTCAAGCGGACGTACCGCACGAAGCAGGGGCTGTTGGCCGAGCGATTCGACGGCCGGCTGAAATTCAACACCACGTCGGGCGAGGAGCATGACGCGCAGTTCATGTTCCTGACCGGCGTCTCCATCGAAGAACCGCAGGCGGAGCGGACCGACGAGGAGCGCAAGCAGATCGAAGCCGCGATCAAACAGGCCGAGAAGGAGGACAACGCCGAAGCCCCGCCGCTGCCCGAGTTCAGCCCGCGCTCGGAACTGGTGCGGCTGGCCCTCGAAGACCGCGAGCGGGACTTTCTGGCACGGAACATGGTCAACCGCACCTGGGCGCGGCTGACGGGGCGCGGGCTGGTGCATCCCCTGGACCAGATGCATTCGGCCAATCCCCCGAGCCACCCGGAGCTGCTGGCGTGGCTCGCGCGCGACTTCAGTGCGAACGGCTACGACCTCAAACGTCTGATCCGCGGCATCGTGCTGAGCGAGACCTACGCCCGCGACAGCCGCTGGAGCGGGGGAGGGGACCCGCCGCCGCCGGAGTTGTTCGCCGTCGGCGTCGCCCGCCCACTGACGCCTCGGCAGTTCTCGCTGTCGCTGCAGATTGCGTCCTCCGACCCCGAACAACTGCCGGGCCTGGAGAAGCCGGACGACTGGCCGCAGCGTCGCGAATCGCTGGAGAACGAGTCTCAGGACCTCGCCTCGCGGTTCGAGATCCCGGATGAGAACTTCCAGGTGAGCGTCGACGAGGCGCTGCTGTTCAGCAACAACGAACGGATTCAGAACGATGCGCTGCGCGACTCGAGTGACCGGCTCGTCGGGCGGCTGAAGACGCTGGCCGACGATGCCGCCATAGTGACCGCCGCTTTTGAAGCGGTGCTGTCCCGCGCTCCACAGGAGGACGAACAGGCGGAGTTCACGGCCTATCTCGGCCGGCACAGCGAGCGGCACGAGGCGGGGATTCAGCAGGTGGCGTGGGCGCTGATGACGTCGCCGGAGTTCCGGTTCAATCACTGAAGTAGTGAATCGCGAACCGGGAGCGGGGAATCGGGGGCGGAGCGGTTCGAATGTCCGCTGACTCAGGCACCCCGGTGCGGGGTGGACCGATCATGCCAAAGACTGGCGGAGGAGAATGGACATGATTCCATTGGTGCGTCTTGTTTTCGTGTCGGCCATGCTGGCAGCAGCAGCGGCGGTTTCCGCGGCAGAAGGCGGCAAACCGAACGACGCTCTGGAGCGACAGGCGGGCAAGACCGTCAAAGTCTTTCTGCTCGCGGGACAATCCAACATGGAGGGGGCCGGCGCCGTCAACGCGGACCCCAACCACAATGACGGGCAGGGAAGCCTCGAATACCTGGCGAAACATCGCCCCGACTCTGCGTTCGCCAGGCTGATCAATGACCAGGGAGAGTGGCGCGAGCGGAACGACGTGTGGATGCATTACCTGGGACGGAAGGGGCGTCTGCGTCCCGGATTCGGCTCGCGGGAGGACCGCATCGGTCCGGAACTCGGGTTCGGCATGGTCGTCGGAGACCACTTTGATGAGCCGGTCCTGCTGATCAAGCTGGCCTGGGGCGGAAAGAGCCTGGCGGTCGACTTCCGTCCCCCTTCGGCCGGCGGCGACGGTCCCGGCATGTACTACACCGAACTGATCACGCGCACGCGGGCGGTGCTCGACAACCTCGGCGAAGAGTTTCCGGAACTGCAGGGGATGCAGCCCGAACTGGTCGGCATCGGCTGGCACCAGGGCTGGAACGACCGCATCAACCAGGCCTTCAACGATGCCTACGAGACGAACCTCGCGCATCTCATTCGCGACCTGCGACGCGATCTCGATGCACCACATCTCCCGTTCGTAATTGCCGAAACCGGTATGAGTGGCCCGGGGGAAACGCACCCCCGCGCCCTGTCGCTGATGAAAGCCCAGGCCGCCGTCGCCAAATACGAAGAGTTCAAAGGGAACGTCGCCTTCGTCGGCACGAGAGCGTTTTACCGTCCTCCGGAAGAATCACCGTCGGGGCAGGCCTACCACTGGAATTCCAACGCCGAGACGTACTACCTCATCGGCGAAGGGATGGGCAGGGCGATGCTGGAACTGTTGAAGTAAGGGATGCGTCGAATCTCTGCCGTGATTGGATTGAAACGGGTCACGTCCCAGGACGACTTCACGTCGTTGAAGTCACCGTCGACTCCGCCGGATCGGCTGATTCGCCTCCCGGGCGACTTTCCACAGCCACCAGCCGGCAAACAGCAGGCTGCCGACAAAACCAATAACGGCCACTTTGCTGCCCGTCCCCTTGACGCGCGGAGAATTCGTGTCGCCGCCGATGTACTGGATGGCGACGACGTCTCCCGGGTTGAGAGCGGTGTCCGGATCCAGTTCCTGCCGGCCCGACTGCGATGCGCCGGAGCCGTCCTTGAATGTGAATTGCACCGCAAGTTTGTGGTACCGGCTGCCGCGCCGGCCACGGTGTTCGACGATCTCGGCGGCTGTGACCTGGGCGTCCGCCTGCCGCGCGAACGTCAGGTACCTGAATTCGATCCAGGAGTAGTACGCGGAGAACAGGAATACGATGCCGACGAACAGGAGCAACTTGACCTGACGAACGTCACCAGAGTCGTACATGGATTGGTCCTGTCTGGCGAACGAGGTCGGGGGTGCGTGCACCGTTCGACTCGCGTCCCTGCGGGACGCGCCTGAACGCGTGGCCTGATTTATGTCGGCGGACTGAGTTTCAAGTCAGTGACCAACCATTGCGCGGTTTGCGGCTGAGATATTTCTCGGCCTCCGGGAAGTTCGGCACCTTCAGGTTGGTGCTGTCCCATTCCAGCTTTCGACCGGCGCGGAAGGCGACGTTGCCGAGGTGGTTCGCCTCAGTCAGCGGGCCGGAGTAGCTGAAGGGACTGCTCGTCTTGCCGCCGGTGCGGCAGGCAATGAGCCATTCCTGGTGCTGACCGGGGGAATCCGGGATGAATGGCTCGGGCCGTTTGAAGTCTTTGAACTTCTCTTCCGGCAGCAGGATGTGCTGGGTGTAGTTTGAGAGGACCATCCCGTCATCGCCGATGAACAGCACGCCGTCACCCCATTGCGGGATGCCCCCGTTCGTCCAGATCTCGGGCTTATGCGTCCCCTGATGCCAGGTGACCTTGCACGCGGGCATATCGCCGCGCGGGCCGTATTCGTAGATGGCCGTCATCGACGCCGGGGCGATCTCGGGATGCGGCGCGGGGCCGACCGCCTCGATCGTGCGTGGGGCATCGAGTTTCAAGGCCCAGAACGGGAGGTCGTTCCAGTGGCTCCCGAGGTCGGACATGGTGCCGTTGCCAAAGTCCCA
>CAZWGW010000439.1:0-6265 GCA_964633565.1 uncultured Planctomycetaceae bacterium | reverse complement strand
AACACTGCCAAGCCGGCCCTTGCCGGCGGACAGGTCGACGTGTTCACGATGGCCGCGCACGTGGCGATCCCCGATGAGGGGATCACGAAGTTCACGGAACTTGGGCTCGCGCACAATCCGAACCTGCGGCTGCTCGTGCAGGCGTCGTGGTATCCGTTCGACGTGCCGGGCGAAGGGCGTATCCGCGACAACACGGAGCGCGACAATGCGCAAATCGCCGACCTGCAGGCCGCCGTCGACGAATGGCGGACGCGGCTGGAAGCCCAGGCCGACGAGCTGAACGAAAAACACGGGCGCAAGGTCGTGTTCATCGTCCCGGTCGGAGACGCCGTCGTGAAGCTGCGTGAACTGATCGTCAAAGGGGAATACCCCGGCGTGAAGACTCAATCGGAACTGTTCCTGGACCCGATCGGTCACGGCGGCGCGCACATCCAGGCGCTGACGGCGTACTGCAACTTTGTGGCGATCTATGGGTTCAATCCTGAAGGGCTGCCGGTCCCGGCCGCCGATCTCGACGACGCGCAACGGGGCATCCTGGAGAAGCTGGCCTGGGAGACCGTGTCGAAGTACGCGTACGCGGGGGTGGCTGCCAAGTCCGGGGATTGCGGCAACGACACTGTAACCCGAAGCGTTCGCGAGGAGATTGGAGGTCGACGCAACTCAGCCCCTCGCTGACGCTTCGGGTTACGATGCTTCGTGAGAAATGTCGTCTGAACGGCGCATCAATCGTTGGCCACAGCGTCCCGGTCCGCCGCCGACAACTCCGCGAGCCGTGCCTCCAGTTCGGCGACCTTGCGCGGAATCGCGGCCCTCAGATCCTGCGTCTCGTACGGGTCCTCCGAGAGCCGGAACAACTCCGTCTTTGTCGCGGCTTGTCCACCGGATGCGCGATGCACGACGAGTTTCCAGTCCCCTTCGTGGACTGCCGCGGACCTGAACCCGGGGCCGGCGATGTAGATTGATCGCGTCTCCGGCGCACTCTGGCCGGCGATTGTCGGCCAGAGATCGCGGCCGTCCCAGCGGAGATCGGTCGGCGGCTCATAACGGGCCAGCGTGCAGAACGTCGCCGTCCCGTCCGTTACGTGCGCTGCATCGGTGCACTGACCCGGTTTGAGCTGCGCGAGACAAGCGGCCAGTGCCGTCGACAGCAGCATCAGACGTGTGCCTGTCATGGCGAGTCCTTGATCTGACCGGGTTTCAGAACGTCATCAAACAGTGGAAACGCAATCCTCCCGCTCCAGACGTGGCCCCCTTCGAAGCGGTCAAACTGCAGTTGGCCTTCGGTTCCAAGTGCTGAGTACGCGCGACCCAGGCGCGTCCGGAACTGCTCGTCCCAACCGGGGACGATCAGTGAATCCGTTGATCCGGTCTCCCAGACGCAGGGTCGCGGGGCGATCAGCGAACCGATTTCCGGGTAGTCGCCGATGATGAGCAGGCCCGGGATCATCTGCGATCCGCAACTGTGCCGCTGCGACATCCGTTCCTGCATCAGGTTGAGCGCACCGCTCACGGCCGCCACCTTGATGCGGTCGTCGAACGCGGCGAGCATCATCGACATCCGGCCGCCGTAGGAGAGGCCCGCGCAGCCGATGCGCTGGCCGTCGACCTCCGGCAGGCTCTGCAGGTAATCGATCGTCCACTTCAGGTCCCGCAGGTTGGCGGTGATCGGCAGTTGTCCCAGCGCCTGCATGCGGACGAAGGTGACGGCGCACGGGTCGTTGCCGCCATACTTGTCCCGCTCGACCCGCCGGCCGAACGGAATCAGGCACGGCGCGGCGACGACGTATCCCCGCCGGACGAACTGCAGCCCGTAGTCATAGTTGGCGGCGGCGATGCTCTCCGCCATTCCGGGCTGGTCCGTGCGCCCGACAATGACGTCGTGGCCGAACGGTCCGTGTCCGTGAATGCAGACCACGGCCGGCGCCGGCATGCCGCGCGCCACCCCGCGCGGCAACAAAAGATGCACGGGCACGGCGGGCGTGCCGTCCGCTTCCAGGAGCACGCTGATGCGCACGTGGTCGTCGAACTCGGCGCGGTTCTCCTCACGCACGGACCAAGTGACCGGGGGCGCGGAGTCGCCGAGCAGCTTGAGGACTGCCGCGCGGAATTCGGCCTGCCAGGCGCGGCATTCGTCGGTCGTGCTCCCCTGGAACCGCATCGAGAGATCGGCCCGCGTGAGCGCCGCGCGCAGATCGTCGTTCACGGACCGGGGAGTGTCGTTCGGCGGCGGCTCGGCCGACCGCATTGCCATGAACGGTTGGCTGACAATTGACACCAACAGAATCACAGAACGGATGGTTTGCGCGTGGCTACGGGTAATCGGCGGTTGCACATGCATTGGCTGATGTTCGTGCGAAACCAGGGAGAGGTCGATTCCCGCCGCAGCAGCGAGACGAAAATGTGCGGCCGGTTGTGGACGGCGGCGCATCCCGTCGATAGCGTAACAATCCGCCTGCCGTCGGGCACTGGATCAGCCTGGTCTGCGACTCGTGGCGCAGTCACATCGAATGCGGGTTTCGGAGAAACCCGCCTGCACTGGTCGCCTGCCACATAACCCTGCTGATGTAGCCCAAAGCCGATCGTGGCGGTTAGAATCGGGACCGATCGTCGGCGAACGGCTGCGTTCTCCGTCGGCCATTCTTCTCACGTGGGGGAGCCTCCCGATGCGGACGTCTCGATTGATCGTGATCGCGGTCCTGCTGATGAATGCGGCTGCCGTGACAACGGCCTGGGCTGAGGACGAAGTCGCCGACAAGCCAACTGCTTCAGAGTTGTTCGATCAGCGGATCCTCCCGATCTTCCGGTCGCCGCAGCCGTCGAGTTGTGTGCAGTGTCACCTGGCCGGCGTCGATCTGAAGAACTACATCCTCCCCTCGCTGGAAAAGACCTTTGTTTCCCTGCGCGATCAGGGGTTGATCGATCTCGACAAGCCGGAGGAGTCGAAGATCCTCACGCTGATTCAGATGGGAGAGAAGGACCTCGACGCAGGCGCCAAACTGATTCACGCCAGAATGCGGCAGGCGGAATACGAGGCGTTCGCGGCCTGGATCCGCGCCTGCTGCAACGATCCGCAGTTGCGCGCGATTCCCATGCTCAGCGCGGCAGAACGGGCCGGGCCCGAGCGACCGGACGAAGTGATCCGACATGCCCGCCGGAGCCGCGTCGTTGATTCGTTTGCCCGGAACGTCTGGTCGCAGCGGATGCGGTGCTTTCCCTGCCATACGCCGCACGAGATTGATCCGGAGAATCCGAAACACCAGGCGGCGGTGAAAACGTTGCAGAAGTTCATCGAGGATTTTCCTCCGGAGACCGTGGCACGGCTCAGAATCTTCAAAGAGACGCCGGAAGCCACCCTGCAGTATCTGATTGAGCGCAGCCGTGACACCGCGGCCGGGCAACTGCCGCTGCTCAATCTGGAGCAGCCGGCAAAGAGTCTGATCGTGCTCAAGCCGACGTCGAAACTCCCCGAGAAGCACGACGATGGGACGTTTGAACCGGCGTCCTCCGTCGAGCCAGTCTCGCACATGGGGGGGCTCAAGATGCATCCCGACGATCAGTCGTACAAGTCGTTCATTGCCTGGATTCAGGACTATGCCCGTGTCGTCGGCAACGGGTATGCATCCGTGGCCGACCTGCCGGCGGACAACTGGTATGCATCGCAGCAGGTGCTGAAGCTGACCCAGACTCCGGAGGAGTGGGCGGAGGGGACGCCGGTGCAACTGGTGCTGCATTCCTGGCACGAACAGGATGCACAATGGTCGGCGGAGCCGGTCGCCTTTACGCAGGGGACTGTCACTCCCATGCATGTTGTCAACGGCACGCTGTTCCTGCTGGCGCACGGTGAGTCCGCAACCGACGAGAAACCGGACTCCGAACACGCTCTGCTGCCGGGAGGACGATACCTGGTGAAAGTGTACGTTGACGGGCAACGCCGGCTCGCTGCAGATCCGACGCTCTTCCTGGGAGACGAGGACTTGCGCGGTCAGATCGTGCTCGACAAACCCCGCTGGCGCGAGGGCTTTCCGCAGGCGGCCACGATCTCCGGCAAAAGTCTGACGAAAGAGTGACGGGCGGCGGCCGTCACCGGGCTCCGGCGTACTTTCGGATCCGGGCCTTCAAGTCCTTGACGACGTCGACGTGGCTCGCCGCGTCGGTCAGGTTCCGCATCTCTCCGGGATCACGCTCCATGTCGTAGAGCTGCTCGCCGTCGACACCATCGTTCCACAATGTGTAACGCCATTTGGCGGTGCGGATGCTGTAGGCGTGCTTGTCCTGGCCGCGGCGGACCTGCGTGAACGCAGCGTCTTTCACGGTGGCGTTCGTGTCGTTCAACATCGGCCGCAGGCTCGTACCGTCCAGGTAGTCCGGAGCCGTCAGGCCGCACAGATCAGCGAGCGTGGGATAGACGTCGACGAGTTCCGTCATTCCGGCCGCAGCGCCGCCGTTCCCTTTTGCGCCGGGCGCGGCAATGATCAGCGGGACGCGGGCGGCGTTCTCGAACAGGCTCATCTTCTGCCACAGGCCGTGCTGGTACATGTGGTAGCCGTGATCGCTGGTGAACGCCACAATCGTGTTGTCGGCGAGACCGAGCTTCTCCAGCGCGTCGAGCACGCGGCCGACCTGCGCGTCCATGAACGTGATTGAGGCGTGATACGCCTGGATCGCCTCGCGGCGGAGGTCGTCGCTCATGTCTTCCTGGTCCCGCTTGGCGCTCTGGTAGGCCGCCGCGGGA
This sequence comes from uncultured Planctomycetaceae bacterium, assembly GCA_964633565.1. Lineage (GTDB taxonomy): Bacteria > Planctomycetota > Planctomycetia > Planctomycetales > Planctomycetaceae > CAZWGW01. The sequence goes on along the minus strand of CAZWGW010000439.1, from coordinate 1,533 downwards.
GTCCGGGTTTTGTCGTCGGCCGAGAGTTCCGGCAGGGTGATGCCGCTCGGTGGGTAACCCTCAAAATAGTTCTTCGGCGACACATACGGCGTATGCGGGCGATAGAACCCGACCGCGATGAAAAACGGTCCTTCCTTGTGCGCCTCGAGCAGGCTGATGGCGGCGGTGGCGGTGAGACCATCCGTCTGTTCGACGTCCGTCCCGTCGGCGGCGAGCCAGCTCAGCGTACCGCCGTACTGGCCGGGGACGAGCGTGAAGATCTTGTGCTCCTCCGCCTTGTCGCGGCCGGCGGGGTTCACGGCCAGCTCCCACGACGGCGGATCGTCCAGCCCCGGCGTGCCGATCTGCCCGGGGACGCCGTAGTGATACAGCTTGCCGATGCGGGCCACGAAGTAGCCGTTGTTCCGGAACAGTTGCGGCAGTGTGACCGTATCGGGGATGAAGTCGCGGAAGTGCGGATGCGCGTCGTACGCCGCCGGCGTGCGCCCGCCGCCGGCGTTGGTGTGAATCTGCGTTTCGTTGGGCCGGCGGCCCGTGAGGAATGAACTGCGGCTCGGACTGCACAGCGGGTACTGGCAGTACGTGTGCTCGAACCGCACGCCGCGCTGCGCGAGGGCGTCGATGTTGGGCGAGTGCACCTGCGGATCGCCGTAGCAGCCGAGATCGCAGTTGAGGTCGTCCGAGACGATGAACAGGACGTTGGGTTTGTCGGCGGCGAGGGCACCGGAGGCGCAGAGCGTGAGCAGGACGAGCGCGGCGGATTTCATGATTGTGGTTCCTGGATCAGCGCGGCTGTGAAACCGACGAGGTCTCCGCGACCTTCGGCCACGCGTCGGAGCACGTCGGGTCGTTTGGCTTCGGCGCACAGTTCGGCAAACGAGAACGAGACGTCGTCGCCCAGATTTGTGAGGTACTGTGCGGCGACGTCGACCGCTTCATCCAGCTTGCCGACCCGCATCAGGAGGTCGGTCAATACATACGCCAGCAGTGGCTTGTCCTGTTCATCCGGTTCGGCCGCCAGCTTGTCGCGGAAGTACTGCAACGCCTGCTCGCGGTCGCGCCCGATCAGGACCTTGAAAAACTGGATGTGGGCAGGGTAGGAGTCCTCGAACGGCGGCTCCCCCGCGTACTGCAGCCGCTCATCGAGCCGGGAGCCGTATTCGGCCATCTGCAGGGCCAGTTCCAGTTCCTCGGCCGGGGCGTCGATCGAACGGGCGAAGCGGATGACGCTCCCCAGGTGCGACACGTCGATATGGTATCCGCTTCCTTCGAACAGCCAGTCGCGCCCGGCGAGCAGCTCGCGGAGCGATGCATCGGGCGGCACCGTCGGCACGCGCTGCTGCACGTGCCGGCGGACGGAGTCGCTCAGGTCCTGGTACAGGCTCCGCACCATGACCTTGGCGCACGCCTCCCGCTGCGGCTGCGACAGGTTGTGCATCACCTGGTCGAGGGCCGTGATCGTGCTGCACGTCCCGTGCGACTTGAGCATCATCCGGACACCCTTGGGCGGATTGACCCCCTGGTACAGCGCAA
>CAZWGW010000438.1:0-6279 GCA_964633565.1 uncultured Planctomycetaceae bacterium | reverse complement strand
CGACAGCCCAGAGGCGCGTGACGGAATAGTCCCAGTCGTTGTAGAACGAGTTGCCGGTCAAGGCGTAGGGGACGTTGAAGACGGTCGTGAAGGGTCCGCCGGTGCCGCTCGGGCCTTGTGACGGCTGCGTGCTGAAGGGTGAGGCGCTGCGCGAGGGGTCGCGGATCAGCAGGACGCGGCGATACAGCGTGTCGCCGCGGAGGAAGTACGAGATTTCCGCGGCCCGCGACACGCCCGCCTCATTGTATTGGCCGTCGTCGAAATCGGGCTGGTTGTCGGCCGTCCCGAGGGCGAGGACGGCGGCGCGGCCGACGAACGGCGCGAGGCTGGGGTCGCTGACGATGGCGTCGCGCAGGTTCTCCTCGATGAACACCGTCAATTGCAGCGTGTCGTCGGTCTGGTCGAGCGGGTCGTTCTCGGAGATGCAGATGTAGCCGCGCTGGTGGGCGTCGACGCGGTCTCCGGGGGCGAGGGGGACGATGCCGCGCGGCGATTCCTGGTAGACGTCGAGGTAGCCGTTACCGTTGAGGTCCTCGAACCCTTCGAGAGTACCGTTTCCGTTCTGGTCCTCGCTGAACGCGATGGCGGTCGAGCCGCGGGAGACGGCGGTGCGGAAGACGGCCTTGCGCAGGTCGCCGCGGAGTGTGTCGGTGATGGTGCGGGCCTTCTGGTCGTTGTTGGCGAGGCCCCGCTGCGAGTTCATCGTGGCGACGGCGCCGCTGAAGATGTTGGCGAAGAGGAGCATCATCAGCACGACGAGGGCCGTGGCGACGAGCATTTCGACGAGGGTGAAGCCGCGCGGGGCGGAGGGTCGAGGGACGAGGGTCGAGGGTCGAGGGCGGGGAGTGGAGAGTCGGCTGCCGCGGCGCGTGCGTGTGCGGCGGCTGAGGGCGGATCGGGATGTGGCGCGGGTGCGCTGCATGGTCAGGCTCTCGGGACTCTCAACTCTCCACTCTGCTCACAGGTCAAAGACGTCGATAATACCCCGCATCAGGATGGCGCGACCCACCGGAGCGGGACCATCGGGCGGACCGGCGAGGTCACTGGGCGTGATGTTCTGCACATTCCGGTCGAGGCGGAGATAGGCGAATCGCCGGCCGCCTCCGCCGGCGCCCTGATCGATGACGTCCTGGATGCGATACCACTCCACATTGCGGGCGTCGAACAGGAAATTGCCCGGCTTCAGGAGCGGGTCGGGCTCGGCGGCGAGCCAGCTCAGGCGGATTTCGTTGCCGCCGTTCCAGTCGGGGACCATGTCGCCGTTCGCATCGTCGACGGTCCCATCCTGATCGAGGTCGCCGTCGGCGTAGCCGTCGAGATCGATGTCGATTCTTCCGTTGGCGAAGTTGGTGTCATAAACGTGCTCGTCGGCCGACTTGAATTCGCGGTTGAAGACGATGACGACCTTCGTCGTGGTGTTGCCGACGGCGTCTTTCCTGACCGTCATGAACCAGGTATAGCGGCGGTCAAACGTCTCGATCCGCGCCAGGCCGACGTCGGGCGCGCCGGCGGCGACGCCGGGGAACCGGGCGGGGAAGGGGAACTGCGCGCCCCAGTTGACGACCTGGCCCGCAATGCCGGTCACGTTGCGGCTGATCGTCATCGAGCCGTCGGTCGACGTGAGGATGACGCGGCGGTAGCCGCCGATGCCGGTCAGGTCGATCGTCGGGGGGAACGTGACCGAACTGGCGCCGGCTCCAACCGGTTCGGCGCGGACGACTTCTTCCCAGACGTCCTGCAGGGCGACGTTGTCTTCGGCAGCGGTCTCGGTGTTCAGCGAGCCGTTGATCCGCAGGAGCTGCAGCGGGTCGGCCGCGGTCGATACCGGCAAGACCCCCGTGCCGAGTGTTTTGTCCGTCTTGTTCCCAAAGACGTGCGGCCATCCCGGGACAGGCTGCTCGGACTGGGCGACGGCCCAGCCGAGTGGATCAATGACATAATGGCGCTTGGAAATATTCGGTAGCGGGGGGGGGGGGGGGTTGAGGGGATCATTGTGCGGCACCTGGTCGGCAGACCTCACATGAATGACCGGGAGCGCCTGCCATGCGACGAACCCGCCGCGTGACGCGTTAACGTCGCCGATCGTCGCCGCACCACTGACGCTCCAGAGCGGCTCCGAATAGCCGGAATACCCGAACGGAGGATTGCCCATATTGTCGACGGCATTGACGCAGACGTACCACAGGTTAGGCACGGGGACGGTGGTTCCGGGACGGGTCGTCGGAAAGACGACGTCGCCGATCGTATAGATCTGGTCGCTCTGCCACTGACCCCGGAAACGCGAACTGACCGCGGGGACCGTCAGCGGCGGCGGCGTGTGCAGGTTCAGGACACTCGAGGAGACCTCGAACTGTTCCTTCACATTGAGCAACTGGATCTTCGCATTTGTGCGCTGGGTGGCCTGAATCGAGCGCAGGACGGAGAGTGGGAAGAGCGTAAAGACCGAGACGACGCCGATGCTCATGATGAGCAGCGACATCAGGACCTCGGTGAGGGTGGCGCCGAAACGAGGTGGATTGCAAATTGCAGGTTGGAGTCTCGCGCCAGCGCGAGCGCGCGAGGACTGGCAAATTGCAAATTGCCTGGAGCGGAAGGGGGTCATTTGGCCTCCCGGCCGCGGCGGGCGAAGCGGAACGGGACGTCGGCGCGATAGTCGACCGGATTGTCCGTAAAATCAATCTGCGAGACGATCACCTGGCCGGTCTGCGTGAACAGGGTCAGGGCGCGCGGGTCGACCTTGGGGACCTGGGGGGCGCCCGGCGCAATGTTCGGCGGCACGTTCGCGGGAACGACCGGTGGCAGGAGCGGCGAGGCGGTGTTGTTGGCGGGATGGTCGACAAACAGGTTGCGCGTCAGCTCGACGTCTTCCAGCGTGGTGAGATAGAGGCTGATCACGCCGTCGGCGACGACGTCGCCGGTCGGGTTGCCGCGGGGGTCGAACAGGATGTCCATGTAGCCGCCGGTGAGCCAGTCGGCGGGGACCTGGCTGCCGGCGAGGTCGATCACGATGCCGCGATCGAGCTGGACCGGCAGCTTGTTGGGGAGGACCGTGGCGGCCAGTTCCATGTGGTAGGGGACATTGAGTGCGGGCTGCGCGAAGTATGTACCGCTGACCGGGTCGTAAGTGCTGCGCGCGTAATGCGAGTTTAGGACGAGAACATCCGGCAGATAGTCCAGAGCCATGTTGCCATTAAGATCCTCGCCCGCGTCGAGCGTGCCGTTGAGGTTGACGTCTTCGGCAAAGCGGACCGTGTACCAGTTGCCGGTGCCGGCGGGGAGTTCGATGCGTGCGCCGAACCGCAGGAGGTCGCGCCCGTTGGGATTGAGCGTCCAAGTTCCGCCCCCCACCAAGGGGATCGTGCGCTGCACCAGCCGACCCCACTCGCCCGAACTGGTGTTGGCGATGTACCAGCGGCCGGAGAAATTCGTAATGTCCACGGTCCCCGTGAGGTGTTCGGTCGCGCCGATGTAGACCATGCTGTCGATGACCCAGGGGTCGTTGGCGCTGCGAGTGAAGCGCACGCCGCGGTTCTGGCCGTCCTTGATGGCCTGCGAGCGCGCGCCGACGAGATAGGACTGGACGAGCCGGCCCGAGGCCGAGAGACGGTCGGTGTCGTCGCGCTGGAAGGCGGCGAGGACCAGCGTCGTGAGGACGATGAGGATCGTCATGACGACGAGGAGTTCGACGAGCGTGAAACCGGCGCGGTGAGCAGTGAGTGGTGAGTGGTGAGTGGTGAGTGGCGAGTGGTTCTGGAGCTGGGATTGTGCGCGCGGCAGCAGGCGCAGCCGCGCGGGCGCGGTGGTTGGTGCTGCTGTGTTGTTCAGGCGTGGATGCATCGGAGCGCCTTCTGCAAGTCGCAAATCCAGAATCGAAAATCCAGAATCACCGCTGACGGTTGGTGATGTTGTCGAACAGGTCGTCGGGTGCATGCATGATGCCGTCGCCGTTGAGGTCTTCTCCCGGATCGAGCGAGCCATTGGCGTTGATGTCCTCTGCCAGGGGGCGCGCGAGGCGCAGCGAGAAGACCGCAGGCGCCATTGGTGCACGCGGGTCGCGTCCGTCCGGCTCGAACAGGCCGAGGTCTTCATCGGGTCCGGCTGAGACAATGAGCGGAACGAGGGCGGTGTCGAGCGAGTGGTAGTAGCTCTCGTTGAACGGCTGCGCGGGATTGCCGAACCCGGCCAGGTTGAACGGATTCATAAAGTAATTGTTCGTCACCATCTGGTACGACAGGACGCCGGTGGGGTCGTCGGGATCCTGGTTGAGGGGATGGGCATAGACGTCGTAACTCATGACAGCCCCTGCGGGAGTCAGCAAATCGGGAATCAACGGGCGAACCGTGGTCTCAAAAAACGCCGCATAGATTGGCGTCAAGCTCCCCGCCGGTCGAATAAGGCCGGTGGACCAGGTGTAGAAGCGGAGCGGGTGGTCCCAGTCGTCGTAGATCTCAGGGATGTCGTTGCCGTTGGCCTTGCCGTCCCCTTCCAGGTCGTCGCCGGCGGGATACAGGTCGTTGCTGATGAGGCCGTCGGCGTTCCAGTCGAGGGGCGTGTCGCGCATGTTTTTCGCCGGAATTCCGTCGAGCGTCAGCGGCGGTGCGCCGAAGACGCCCCCTCTGGTCAGCGCGAACACAAGCAGCTCGATGTTTTCCAGGTCCTGACGATGGATCGGCGGACGAGGCGCCCCATTGTTTGGAATCGTGGGAGCCGGCGACGCCATCGGACGACGGTTGGCGACGGTCAGGTAGTTTCGAACCCAGGCGATCCAGAGCGGCGAGTCGTCGCCCCCGCCCGGGACGCCGTCGAACCCCCACAGGTCCTCCAGCCGCTGCGGAAACGCCCCGCGATAACGGTCCTTTTCCACCAAGATGGTGGCCAGCTTGGGGTCGGTGAGTATGGGCGGATTCGCCGGCAGCGTGTTGCCGCCATTGTTGTAGCGGAACTGGAACTGCTGCGCCTGAGAGCGGAGATTGATCGTCTCGAAGGACTGTTTTCGCTCGTCAAGAAGCGAGTCCAGCGTGCGGATGACGGAGCGGGTGCTGTCGATCCGCGCCTTTTCGGCGGAGTCGCCGAGCACCACGAACGTGATGCTCATCAGGATGGCGATGATCGTGATGACGACGAGCAACTCGACCATCGTAAAGCCGGCGCGAGGGGCGGCGCGCTGCGGATTGGAGGGTGTCGGTTGCATGGTGGGACTCCGTGGTCGTCCGGCAGAAACCCGGTGACTGCCGCTGGGTCAGTTCAGGATGCCGCCCTTGAAGTTAGTGATGTTGTCGCGTTCGACGGCGCGGGCCGGGGAGCCGCCGGGAGGCTGAATCGGCACATTGTCGCCGCCATAAAAGCCTCCCGGGCCGAACTCCTGATCTTCCCCCGGGGAAATGAGCTGGAAGGTGTTCTTGTTCCAGCCTTCGCCGTCGGGGTCTGCCGGCGGGTTGGGAACGATCTGAAGGTAATGCGACAACAGGACCCCGCCGACGGCGGGGTTGATCGTTTCGTTGTCGGCGATCGTGGCAGGAATGTTGTCGATGCCCCACGGCTTGTAACCGCGGCCTTCGTAACTGCTGAAGTACTGATACGGGAGTTCCTGGCCGGAGAGCGTGTCCAGGTATTCGGGCATCAGCTCCAACAGGTCGACACCGCGGACCAGGTCGATGTCGATCAGGCGCTCCGGCACGAAATCGGCGAAGGACTCAATGCGGTTGCCGCCCGCCCGGAAGGGGTAACGCGGATCGGCGGAAAAGCCGTCGCAGTTCCAGCCGTCGGGCGTGCCGTTGCCGTCGAAGTCCACGCGCTGCGGACGCCCGCCCAGGAAAAAGACGAGGCACTCGGCGCCGTTCAGGACGAGGACGTCGGTCGTGTCGCCGTCGCCGTTGAGGTCGATGTCCGTGTTGTTGTAGGTGAAATCGAACTGTGGCCACATCTGGCGGAGGACCGCGCGGCTGGCCCGGCGGTAAACGTCCTGGGTCCCCGGCAGAGCGGACATTGTATCCATGCCCCAGCCTGGGTCAGGTTTCGCTCCCGAAGTCCGGTCCCCCTGTTCATAGAGCACGATGAAGCTGGGAGGATCGATGCCGTAACGGCTGTGGAACTGCTTGATGCCGGCGTCGAACGTCTTCATCTCCGTGGTGACCTCGGCGATGCGCGCGTTGCGGACGGCGGCCTGGATCGCCGGGAAGAGCAGCGCCGCCAGGATGCCGATGATCAGGATCACCATCAGCAGTTCGACGATCGTGAAACCCGCGCGGCGGGGGACGGCGTGACGGCGGCAGAGGGGGC
>CAZWGW010000437.1:0-6285 GCA_964633565.1 uncultured Planctomycetaceae bacterium | reverse complement strand
CCTCCTGCGACATGAATGGCGAGGGCAAGATCACCGCGCTCGACGCGCTGCTCGTGCTGCAGGCGTCGGTCGGGCTCCTTTCCGCACCGTGATGGGCCCTCGGCGATAGACGAAGGCTTCCGTTCTTCTCGGGGGGACGCCGGCCACTGCACGCGGGTGCGGAGCCCGCCGCTTGTCTGCTTCCAGCGAACCAGGCGAGCTTCCTCCCGGGTAAGTCGCGGGCGGCCGGAAGGACACGACGCCGGCGTCCGGCCGGAGTCGAGAGCGCGCTGGGGTGACCCGGATCACACCAAATCTCATTATTGTCTTGCCGGAACCCGGGGAGCGGGAGGGCCGTGTGCCTGTTCCCGACGGTCAGAGGATCAGGGCGGCGACCGGAGTTCCGGGCAATTTGCCCAAGAAAAAGGGCGACACAGGCTTGCCTGGGAGATCTCGGCCCGGCGGGTTCCGGTCCTGCGCCGCTCCGTTGACATAGATCACGCCCAAGAAGACTTACCCTCGTCCACGATATCCGCTTTCGCAGGCCCAATAGGTGTCGGGCCACTCGGGGAAGCATTCCAATCCCCAGCCAGGAGTCGACTCATGGTCAATCTTTACCGCAGGCCGTCGGCGCTGGTCGTTTGCCGATCGGTCTTCCAGGGCGTGCTCGTCTCCTCGCTCCTCGCCTTCTTGCCAGGCGTCGGCGGCGCGGCCACCGAAGCCGGTGTTCGCTCGGCGTGCGAGAAGATCTGGGTGCACGGCATCACGAAGGAGAGCGCCGAGAGCGAGATCGGGGCCGACGGCGTTCCTTTCCTGTTGCGGCTGCTCGCAGACGACGAGTTCCAGCATCGTGACAACGTTGTCTTTTTCCTGAGCTTCCTCGGCGGAGACGACGCGGCCGGCGGGCTGGTCGAATTCCTTCGCGAACCACCCTCCACGAACGAGATCCCGGAGGAAGACCGCGCGCTGCTCTATTCGCCGATCGCGTTGGGACATCTTGCCGCCGGGGGAAGCCCCCTCGCGCTTCGCAGTCTCTTCGAGATGACGGACGAGAACAGCGGGGGCGGAGAGTTGTTGCGCAGCGCCAGCCGCTCGGCCCAGCGGCCGGACTCGCTCAGGGACGACCTGCTCGAGATGGCGATCCATGGACTCGCGATTTCCGGCGACGCACGAGCGCTCCGGCGGGTGAAAGCCATCGCCGATCAGCGCCATGCGCTTGGACAGTCGACGCGCCGCTTCGACGGGACGGCGCGCAATGCGCTGGAGAATCGAGTCGGCCCCGCACGGACGCGGTCCACGGGGAGTCCGCCTCCGACCCCTCACAGTCCTTCTTCGGGAACCATGGCCAGCGTCTCCCCAGCGGCATCAGCACCCCTCGACGCCACCGCGTCGAAGGCCGCTGAACCGGCCAACACGCGGAGCCTCTTCCCGCACTCGACTGTCACCAGGCACCTGCTCTCGTATGCGAACCACGCGAACTTGGGCGCGAACCTGGCCGTCAGCAACGACCGCGTGGAGAGCATTCTCGCCCGTTCCGACCTTATGGTGGGCCGGGCGGACTATCCCGCGGACGTGGCGTGTTGCAACGTGTTCGGCAACGCCGCACCGCCGGTCACGTTCGGCTCCGCAGGAGATGGCAAGGACATCATCGATAGCGAGAACGAACTGGATGATGTCCTCAACGATCCCGCCGCGCGCGTCAAGGTGGTCCGGGCGATCCTCTACTGTGGTGGCCCGTCGAATTCGACGGTCGGTTGCGGGTGGCGAGGCGGGTGGGGGATAGCCGTCGTTCGCTACGCCAGCGTCACCTATGAAGCGTCGCTGTTGATGCACGAGTACGGGCACAATCTCGGCCTGACCCACTCGGAATACGACTCCAGTCTCATCATGTACCCGTATATCAATCCCGGCGGAGGACTGGACGAGCAACAGTGCGGCGTCTTCCACAGCCCGAGCCCCTCTGCCGCAACCAACCGGGAGGAAGTCGGCGTTTGCATCGACGCCGACTCCGACGACGTCCATGACTTCATCGATAACTGTCCAATCATGGCGAACAACTCGCAGACGGATACGAACGGCAACGGAATTGGAAACGCCTGCGACTGTGGCGACGGCCTCGTCTCGTACCCCGGCGGCGAGAGTTGCGAGGATGGCAACACGATCGACGGCGACGGCTGTGACAGCAACTGCACGATAACCGCCTGTGGCAACGGCATCGTGACGACCGGCGAGCAATGCGACGACGCGAACTCGCTGACCGGTGACGGGTGCCTGCCCAACTGCACGATCGAATATTGCGGCGACGGGGTGCTGAACAACAACGGCGAGACGTGCGAAGACGGGAACACCGTCTCCGGCGACGGCTGTTCCTCGGATTGCCGGGACGAGGATCTCTTGTGCGGCGGCGACGGCTGCACGATGTTCTCGACGAGCACGACGACCCAGGGGGCAATGGGCGGCTTCAACGGCGCCGACGCGATCTGCGCCGCAAGGGCGGCGGTCGCGGGGTTGCCCGGCCGGTACATCGCCTGGCTCGGGAGCCGCGACTACCAGGGGACATCCGCCCGTGGTCGCCTGGCCCCCGCGTCGGGGCCGTTCGTTCGGACCTGCGGCGGCTCGATCGCCACCGACCTCGACGACCTTCTCGACGGCAGTATCAGCAACCCCATCCAGTGCGACGAGAACGGGAACAGCGTCAGCGCGACCGGCGTCTGGACCGGTACCGCCGCGGACGGCGAACCGAACTACAGCTGCAGCGACTGGACGACCACCGCGGGACAGGGAGCATCGGGGGACGAAAGCGCATCCGGCCCGGCCTGGACCCAGCTCGGGGATGCCAGCGGGTTGCGGTCCTGCAGTGACCCGCGGCGGCTCTACTGCGTCGAACAGGAGAACCCGCCGACCTGCGGCAACGGCATCCTCGAACAGGGCGAGATCTGTGACGACGGGAACATCGTCAACGGCGACGGCTGCAACGACAGTTGCTCCGATTGTGGAGACGGCATCGTCGGGCCCACGGAAGCGTGCGACGACGGTGACGCGACCGAGGGAGACGGCTGCGATACCAATTGCACCCTGTCCGCCTGCGGCAACGGAATCGTCGCTCCGACCGAGACCTGTGACGATGGCGGCACGGTCAGCAACGACGGCTGCAGTGCGGACTGCCACGTCGAATACTGCGGCGACGGCATCCTGAACGACAACGGCGAGACCTGCGAGGACGGCAATACGGTTTCCGGCGACGGCTGTTCATCGACCTGCCAGGATGAACGGCACCTCTGCGGTGGGGACGGATGCACGATGTTCGTCACGAGCACCACGCAGCAGGGCAACCTCGGCGGCTTCGCCGGGGCCGACGCGATCTGCAACGCGAGGGCGCAGGTCGCCGGGCTGGCAGGCAGCTTCGTCGCCTGGCTCGGTGCGCAGAATGGCCAGGGAACTCCCGCCGCCTCACGGCTGGACCCTGCGACAGGGCCCCTCGTCCGCACTTGCGGCGGCACGATCGCCACCAACATCGCGGACCTGCTCGACGGCTATCAACCCGGCGGGGGTCTCGCCCTGCCGATTCAATGCAATGAATTCGGAGCGACGGTCTCGCCCGTGGGTGTCTGGACGGGAACGTCTCCGGACGGACCGCCACTGGCGAGCTGCGACGAGTGGAGGACGACTGCCGGCCAGGGCGGATCCGGCGACGAGAGCGCCACGAACTCGACCTGGACGATGCTCGGCGACGGGAACGGAGTACGCAACTGCAGTGATCCCCGCCGGCTCTACTGCATCGAGCAGTACCATGATCCCGTGCACGGCGATGGCATCCTTCAGATCGGGGAGGAATGCGATGACGGGAACCTCGTGGCGGGCGACTGTTGTGCGCCGGACGGAACGGTGGAGGCCGGCGGTGCGAGTTGCGCCAGCGACGGCAACCCGTGCACGGACGACGTCTGCGACGGCGCCGGGCGTTGCGGCGCGTACAATACGGCGGGCTGCGACGACGGCCTGTTCTGCAACGGCAACGATATGTGCCTGGGAGGAGCGTGCCAGGTGCACGCCGGAAGCCCGTGCACCGGCGGCGGCGGGTGCGCCGGCGATTGCAACGAATCGCTCGACGCGTGCATGCCCCTCGCAGGGGGCACTCCGTGCGCCGACTACGGCAATGAATGCGTCGATGCGGTCTGTGATGGCGCCGGCAACTGCGGCGTGAACAACGCGGCGCCCTGCGACGACGGCCTGTTCTGCAACGGGGCCGACACCTGCGCGTCGGGTACGTGCAGCCAGCACGCCGGCGATCCTTGCACTGGAGGCACGGCGTGCGCGAATGCGTGCAACGAAGCCGCCGATTCGTGCATTCTCGCTGCCGGTCAGCCGTGCACCGACGACGGGAATGTCTGCACAGACGACGAGTGCGACGGAGCCGGTGCGTGCGTGCATCCGACCAACACGGCCAGTTGCGACGACGACAACCAATGTACCGTGGGCGACATCTGCTCCGGCGGCACCTGCGTGGCCGGTGGTTCGAGCCTCACCTGTAACGACAATGATGGCTGCACGCGGGACTCCTGCGACGCCGCCCTGGGTTGCCAGAACGTCGAGGCCCCGCTGCCGGCAACGGCGTGCCTCGTGGCCCCCAGGACCCAACTGCTGCTCAAGGCGTCATCTGATCCGTCGCGGAGCAGCCTCAAGTGGAAGTGGGGCAACGGCGCCGCGATCGATCAAGCTGCGTTCGGAACGCCGGACGTCGACACGGCGTACGCATTCTGCCTCTTCGACACGTCGGCTTCTTCCCCGACGCTCAAGGCTCATCTCGAGATCGCACCCGGTAGTCTTTGGACGTCGAACGCCCCGAAGGGCTGGAGCTATGCCGACAAGGCGGGCACCGCCGACGGAGTCGCGAAACTGGCGTTGAAGACGGGGGACGCGGGCCGGACGAAAGCGCAGTTGCAGGCAAAGGGCAGTCACCTCTCCATGCCGGTCCCGTTCAGCGGTACGCAGTATTTCGAACAGGACCCCGAGGTGGTGGCCCAGCTGGTGGGCAGCAACGGCCTGTGCCTGACGAGCGTCTTCCCCGAGGCGACCAGGAACGACGGTGCGAACTTCAAGGCCAAGACGAAGGTCGCCCCCAGCGCGACGGACGCGTTCAGCCATGCCGGGCCGTTCCCGGTTGGCGGGCGCACCGAGGTCTTCGTCGATTCCTCGCGCCCGACCATGGCCAATGGCGCGTATCCGGGAGCGGCAAGCCGGACCCTGACCACAAAGATCTGGTATCCGGCTCAGTCCGAGGGCGCCGCGACACCCGCCGCGGCCGGCGGACCTTTCCCGGTCGTTCTCCTCGCCCACGGGTTCACCTCGCAGCGGCTCGAACATGCGCTGCTCGGCCGGCACCTGGCTTCTCACGGATTCATCGCCGTGGCTCCGGATTTCCCGCTCTCGAACCGGAACGCGCCAGGCGGGGCGACCGCCAGCGACCTCGTCAGCCAGGCCGGCGATGTCACGTTCGTCCTGGGAGCGACGGTTGCGCTAGGAGCGTCGCCTGCCGACGGGTTGAACGGCAAGGTGGACGGCACTTCAAGGGCGGTCGTCGGCCATAGCCTGGGTGGAATGACGGCGACGGTCGCGGGCTACGACCACCTGCTGGCGGATCCCGACCTCGACGCCGTGGTGCTCCTCGGGCACCTCAGCTGTCATCAACTCGCGGGATATTACGCTGCCGGCCCGCCGCTCCTCGTCGTCGGCGGCACGGGCGACGCGGTCGTCCCCTTTGTTCAGCATGCCGCGCAGGCCTACTCCCGGGCTCCGGCTCCAAAGCGACTCGTGACCCTGGTCGGGGGAACGCATGTCGGATTCATGGATGCATCGATCGGCCTCTCCGCCGGCTCGCTCGACGAGCAGTTCTGTGCCCCGATCTCGAACACGTACTTCGGAGGAGCTCGGCCGTTCCCACAGCAGCCGGTCGCCGGATTCCCTCAGAGTGACCCCAATATCGACTACGCCGGGTGCACGATGTGCAACCCGCTGGGATCCGGATTGATGGAAGCCGATCGTCAGCACGACCTGACAGGAGCGGCGGTTCTCGCGTTCCTGTCGGCCGAGCTGGCGGGCGACACTGGCGCGGAAACGTTTCTCGATCTGGCCTTCCCGTCCGAGAACGCCGACGTGGAGGTCGTCGTCACTCCTTGAACGGGATCGGGGTACGGACAACTCGCGGATGTTCGCGGGGCGAGGCGGCAGGGAAGGCCGGAACAACGACGGCGCCTGACGTCGTCAGCGTTCCTCCGCTTCCCACAGGTGCAGGCGCGTCTGCTCGACCAG
>CAZWGW010000436.1:0-6288 GCA_964633565.1 uncultured Planctomycetaceae bacterium | reverse complement strand
GACTTGCCGCTGCCGGAGGGACCGAGCAGGACGGCGAGCTCCCCTTCGAACAGTTCCAGGTCGATGCCGCGCAGGGCTTGGACGTCGACTTCGCCCATGTGGTAGACCTTCGTCAGGCCACGGGCCTTGAAGACGGCGCGTTTGCCGGCGGAGACGAGTTCGTCGAGCAGGGCAGGGCCGATGGACATCGCGATTCTCACTCAACTGGCGTGCTGGTGTTGTCATTGTAGCGCGCCCCAGGCCTTTGAGGGCGAATCCGGCTTGATCCACCCGCTATTCTGGCTGGACCGCTTCAAGTCGAGTAGGGTGAGTGGTATCCAGCAGTCCGAAAATACCAATTCCGGCGCATGCCCACCGACACCCCCCGCCCCCTGGAACAACTCGACGAGGAAGCCGCCCTGCGGACGTTTCTCGTCGGGACGTCGGCCGAGACCGGCCAGCGGTTCTTCACGGCGCTCGTCGAAACGCTGGTTTCCGCGCTGCAGACGGCCGGGGCCTGGGTCACCGAGTACCTGCGCGAGACTCACCGCCTCCGCGCGCTCGCGTTCTACCTGGACGGCAAGTGGATCGACGACTACGAGTTCGACATTGCCCACACTCCCTGTGAAACGGTCATCGAGCAGGCGCGGCTGATCCACTTTCCCGACCGGCTGATCGACCTGTACCCGGCCGATTCCGACGTCGCGCGGCTGGGGATGATGAGCTACCTGGGCATGCCGCTGCTCGACGTGGACGGCACGGTGCTGGGGCACATCGCCGTTGTCGATCGCCGGCCACTCCCGCAGCCGCCGCGCGTGGCCGCGCTGTTCCGGATTTTCGCGGATCGGGCGGCCGCCGAACTGCGCCGCATCCGCGCCGAACGGCAGATCCGCGAACGAGAGGAAAGACTGACGCGGCTCGTCGACAGCGCGATGGACGCGATTATTGAGTTGAATCCCCGTAAACGGATCTCGCAGTTCAACCCGGCCGCGGAGAAGGCCTTCGGCCGCGGCGCCGCGGCGGCGGCCGGGAGCGGACTGGCAGACCTGTTCGCCGCGGACAGCGCCGGGAAACTCGCGCGACTCATCGACGACCTGGATCAACGCCCCGCGGGCGAGCAGTCGCTGTGGGTCCCCGGCGGGCTGATGGCCCGTCGCGCGGATGGCGCGACATTTACGGCAGAGGCGACGCTGTCGCGTAATGATGTCGGCGGGGCCGTATTCCACACTCTCATCCTGCGCGACGTGAACGACCGGCTGGCGGCCGAGGCCAGGATCCGATCTCTCACCGATGAGACCGAGTATCTCCGCGAAGAACTGGAAGAGGCCGGAAACTTCGGTGACATCATCGGCCAGAGCACGGCGCTGAGGCGCGTCCTGAAGGAGATTCGTCAAGTCGCCGAAACCGATGCCACCGTGCTGATTCTGGGTGAAACCGGCACGGGGAAGGAACTCGTCGCGCATGCGATCCACGCTGCCAGCCAGCGCCACGAAAGGCCATTGATCCGCGTGAATTGTGCGGCGATCGCGCGCGACCTGATCGAGAGTGAGTTCTTCGGCCATGAGAAAGGGGCGTTCACCGGCGCGACGGCCCGGCGCGAAGGGCGCTTCGCGCTGGCGGACGGCGGGACGATCTTTCTGGACGAGGTCGGCGAACTCCCACTCGACCTGCAGGCCAAGCTGCTCCGTGTCTTGCAGGAGGGGGAGTTCGAGCCGGTCGGCAGTTCAAAGACCCGCAAGGTCGACGTGCGCGTCATCGCGGCGACGAACAGCGAACTGGCGGACGATGTACGGCAGGGGCGCTTTCGCGAGGATTTATACTACCGATTGAACGTGTTCCCCCTGCACGTGCCGCCGCTGCGCGAGCGGGGAGACGACGTGCTGCTCCTGGCGCGAGCCTTTGCGCGGAAGTTCGCCGAGCGCATGGCCCGGCGGGTGGAGCCGCTCAGTAGTGACGATGAGCGCTGTTTGTGCGCGTACGCCTGGCCCGGAAACGTGCGCGAGCTGCAGAATGTGATCGAGCGGGCCGTGATCACGGCCCGCGACGGACGTTTGCGTCTGGACGCGATGCTTCCGTGTGCGCCGTCGAACGTCGCGTCAATGGTCACTTCCGCAGGCGAAACGATGGACGACAGCCGCGTCTACACCTGCGACGAATGGCAGGACCTGGAGCGGCAGAACATTCTCCGCGCGCTGGCGGCTGCCGATTGGAAGGTCGCGGGGGACTCCGGGGCCGCGGCGCGGCTGGGTCTGAAGCCATCGACACTTTCATCACGGATGAAGGCGCTGGGGATCTCGCGGCCATCGTAACACGTCACGAATCCGCGCTCGCTGGAGTCGCGAAATCTCGTGACTCGCGAGAATCCGGGAGTTCCTCGACGCTCGAGCGGATTCCGCAACCAATTGCCATGCAATTCTTTATGGCATTGATTTGGTTATGGCACACTGCGTGCAAAGTGGAAGTTTCGACTCGAAAACGCCGCGTCCCTGTGGGATGCACATTAACGACGCGACAATCTGATACAAGGAAACTCCACATGAAGCGCTTCGCATTCTTCACCTACGGCGTTGTCTGTTACACGATCGGCGTTGTCGCCTTGCTGTACCTGGCGGGGTTTATCGGCAACTTCGGCGTGCCGAAGTCGATCGACGGGCCGGCGTCGAGTCCGTTGTGGAAGGCACTGTTGGTGAATCTCGGGTTAGTCGCGCTGTTCGGCCTGCAGCACAGCGTGATGGCGCGGCCGACGTTCAAACAGTGGTGGACGCGGTTCGTCCCGCGGCCGATCGAGCGGAGCACGTACGTCGTGGCCAGCGCCCTTGCCTGCTTCGCGCTCTTCTATTACTGGCAGCCGATGGGGGGCGTCATCTGGCACGTCGCAGACCCTGTGGGACGCGCCGCGCTCTTTGCACTGTATGCGGCCGGCTGGGTTGGTGTGTTCGTGACGACGTTCCTCATCAACCACTTCGACCTGTTCGGCCTGCAGCAGGTGTGGCTGTACCTGCGCGGCAAACGGGACCGTGAGTCACGGTTTGTGACGCCGGGACCGTACCGCGTCGTGCGACACCCACTGTACGTGGGCTGGCTGACAGTGATGTGGGCAACGCCGACGATGACCGCCGCACACCTCGTGCTGGCGCTGGGGATGACGGCCTACATTCTGACGGCGATCTACTTTGAGGAGCGGAACCTGGTGCAGTTCCATCCGGAATACGCCGAATACCGGCGCCGGGTGCCGATGCTGGTGCCGGGCTGGACGGGGGCTCGAGGACGCATCACGGAACCGGCCCGGTCCACATCGACGGCCGCGTGATGATTGAGAGCGAGTTTGCGGCGGTCCCGTGTTAATGGCGGGGCCGCCGCGAATCCATTAACATGCGCTGATCGATTCGCCGTGGTACTCACTTCGGTGGAGAGGCGCATGATGACCGGTCGCGGCATTCTGTGGTCTTTGGCGGCCTGTCTCAGTTGCAGCATCGCCGCTCGGGGAGACGTCCCGCCGGAGCAGGACCTCTCGGTCCGCATCGACCAGCATCTGGCCGCGGCCTGGGCGGCCGAAAACGTGTCTCCCGCTCCGCCAGCGAGTGATGCCGAGTTTCTGCGGCGGGCGTGGCTCGACCTGTGCGGCATCATCCCGCCGCTCAACGACGACGACGGCATCAGCGGCGTGCGCGACTTTCTGGCGGACGAGCGCCCGGACAAGCGCGTGCGGCTGATCGACGTCCTGCTGGCCAAGCCGCGGTATGCCACGCATCTCGCGAACGTGTGGAAGGGCGTGATGCTGCCGGCCGACACCAACGTGGCGCAGTTCGGCGGCGATGCAGGGTTCGCCAGTTGGCTGCGGGGCCGATTCGCGGACAATTCCCCTTACGACGAGACGGTCAGCGAACTGCTCACCGCGACCGGCGTCGTCAACCAGCCGGGACCAGTGCTGTTTTACACGGCGCTCGAACTGAAGCCGGAGGAACTGGCGGCCAGCACGTCGCGCATCTTCCTCGGAGTGCAGATCCAGTGCGCCCAGTGCCACGACCACCCCTTCGACCACTGGACGCGGCGGGACTTCTGGGGCTATGCGGCGTTCTTCGCGCGGCTGGAGAGGCCGCAGGGACAGCAGTTCGCATTCCAGGTGGCGGACAGCGCTGCGGGCGACGTCAGGTTTCCCGGCTCAGAGGATATTGTGTTGCCGCAGTTTCTGGGAGGAGATTTCAGTCCCGACGAAGTCGACAAAACGCGGCGATTGCGGCTGGCAGCGTGGCTGACATCGGTCGAGAACCCGTATTTCGCGCGGGCGACCGTGAACCGCGTGTGGGGGTTGCTCTTCGGTCGCGGCCTCGTTTCGCCCGTTGATGACCTCGGCGGGCACAATCCCCCCAGCCACCCCGAACTGCTCGCCGAACTTGCCGACGACTTCGCCGCGAGCGGTTTCGACCTGCGGCGGCTGATTCGGACATTGTGCCTGACCAGGGCCTTTCAACTCTCCAGTCAGGCGGCGCCGGGGACGGAGGAGCGGCCGGAACTGTTTTCCCGCATGTCGCTCAAGTCGATGTCGGCCGAACAACTCTACGACTGCCTCACGGAGGCTATGCGCCGGCGTGAGAACCCGTCGGCAGGCCAGGGTCCTTTCGTGAACGGCTTCGACCAGAACCGGCAGGCGTTCCTGGCGCGGTTCCGCGCTCCGACGCAGGGGGCGACCGAGTATCAGTCGGGCATCCCGCAGGCGCTGACGCTGATGAACGGCGCGGTCGTGCGGCAGGCGACGGACCTGAATCAGAGCGACCTGCTGACGGCGCTTGATGCCCCCTTCTTCACCACGGCCGAGCGGGTCGAGACGCTGTTCCTGTCGACGCTGGCGCGGCCGCCGTCTCAGGAGGAGCAGTCGAAATTCGTGGCGTACGTGGACGGCGGCGGAACTGAGAACGATCCGCGCACGGCGCTGAGCGACGTGCTGTGGGCGCTGCTCAACAGTGCGGAGTTTGTGTTCAATCATTGAGTGTTCGTAGTAGCAGGCACACGGAGTGTGCCTGCCACAACAATGAGGTCACCAATGAATGCCCTGACACGACGGCATCTCCTGCAGACCGGATTCGGCATCGCCGGACTGAGCTTGAGCGGGTTCCTGCCGGCGCTGGCGGAAGCGTGCGCGGCAGAACCAGCGCGGAAACGGCACTGCATCCTGCTCTGGATGCCGGGCGGCCCGAGCCAGATGGATACGTTCGATCTGAAGCCCGGCCATCAAAACGGCGGGGAGTTCAAGGAAATCGAGACTTCGGTCCCGGGCGTGCGGATCAGTGAGCACCTGCCGCAGTTGGCGCGGCAGGCAGAACACCTGGCGATTGTGCGCAGCCTGAGCACCGCCGAGGGGGACCACAACCGCGGCACGTTCCTGATGCACACCGGGCAGCGTCCCGGTGGGCCGATCAGCTATCCCACGATTGGCGCGTCGCTCTCGAAAGCGCTCGGCCGCGAGGAGGCGGAGTTGCCGAACTTCGTCAGCATCTCGCCGTTCACGGCATTCAATAACGCAGCGTTCGGTCCGGGCTTTCTGGGACCGCGTTATGCGCCGCTGACCGTGGGGGCCGTGAGCACGTTTCAGCAGGTCCAACCGCAGCCGGGTCAAAACGGCGGATACGCCGAACTGGGGGTCGACGACCTGGTGCATCCGGGGGTCGACCGCACACAGGAGGACGCGCGGCTCGACTTGTGGCAGATGCTTCAGCGCGGGTTCCTTGATGCGCACGTCACACAGGCGGCCGCGGCGCAGAACGTCGTTTACGAGCGGGCCGTGCGCATGATGCGCAGCGAAGCGGCGCGGGCGTTCGACCTGTCAGACGAACCCGCCGCCGTACGTGACTCCTACGGCCGCGGACGATTCGGACAGGGGTGTCTCATCGCGCGACGGCTGGTGGAGCAGGGGGTGCCGTTCATTGAGATCGCCCTCAGCGGCACCGGGCCGGGCGCGCTCGGCTGGGACACGCACGCTAACAATTTCAGCCAGGTCAAATCGCTGTCGACCGAACTGGACGCCGGCTGGGCGACGCTGATGACGGAGCTTGATGAGCGCGGCCTGCTCGAATCGACGACGATCCTGTGGCTGGGAGAATTCGGACGCACGCCGGCGATCAACGGTAACGGCGGACGCGACCACTATCCCCGCGCGTGGTCGACCGTGCTGGCGGGAGGCGGCATCCGTGGCGGGCAGGCTCTCGGCCGGACGAGCGCCGACGGCACGACCGTGGAAGACAAGCCGGTGGGGGTCGGCGACGTACTGGCCACGTTGTGCCAGGCGCTCGGCGTCGATCCGCGGTCGCAGAA
>CAZWGW010000435.1:1093-6293 GCA_964633565.1 uncultured Planctomycetaceae bacterium | reverse complement strand
ATCCGCGGCGAGAAGACGAGCGACGAGACGGTCGTCACGCTGGTCGAGCTGGCCCGCCGGTTGCGCAAGACGCCGATCGTCTGCCGGGACTGCCCCGGATTCCTGGTGAACCGGATCCTCCTCCCGTACATGAACGAGTCCATTGTGCTGCTGCTGGAAGGGGCCACAATGGACCAGCTGGACGCGGTCGCCACGAGGTTCGGTTTCCCGATGGGGCCCATCGCGCTGCACGACCTGGTGGGACTCGATACGGCCTACTATGCCGGCGAGGTGATGCTGGCCGCCTTTCGAGACCGCACGGTCGAGACGCCGCTGTTGGGGAAACTCGTGCAGGCCGGGCGGCTCGGTAAGAAGTCCGGCGCGGGGTTCCGCAAGTTCGTCGGCAAGAAAGGAACGCCGACGGAAGATCCCGACTCGCTGGCGATCATCAACGGATGCCGGATCAGCGACCGCAAGATCGAGGACGCCGAGATCCAGGACCGGCTGCTGCTGTCGATGCTGCTGGAGGCGACTCGCATCCTGGAGGAGCAGATCGTCGCGAGTCCGATGCACGTCGACATGGGGCTGATCCTGGGGATCGGCTTCCCCCCCTTCCGCGGCGGCCTGCTCAAGTGGTGCGACAACGAAGGGGCGAAGAACATCCTGGACCGGCTGGCGAAATACACGCCGCTCGGCAAGCGGTTTGAGCCGACGGTGCCACTGACAGAGTTGGCAAGGAGCGTGGGGAAGTTCCATCGCGGTTCCACATGATCGACTTTGGACGGAGCCTCCCTGTAGCCGGGGTCAGTGACCCCGGAGCGATGAATACAGGGCGGTTCAGCATTCGTGATTCAACTCCCCACCGGCCGTCCTCACTGAGGCCAGCTACAGAAAGAACTCACCGTCGTACGGATTGGAACAGAGCGAGGTAACTCATGCGACACGCAGTCATCATCGACGCTCTCCGCACCCCGATTGGGCGGGCGTCCGCCGAAAACGGCTACTATCGCGACGTGCGGGCGGACGACCTGTCGGCCCACTGCATGCGGTCGCTCGTCGCCCGCAGCGGCATCGACCCGCACCTCGTCGAAGACGTCCGCTGGGGGTGCGTGATGCAGCAGGGGGAGCAGGGCTTCGACGTCGCGCGCATCGCCGCGCTGATGGCCGATCTGCCGATCGAGACCGGCGGCGTCACAATCAACCGCAACTGCGCCTCCGGCCTGCAGGCCCTGAACGACTGCGCGCAGAGCATCGCCGCGGGGTGCGAGGATGTGCAGATCGCCGGCGGAGTCGAGCATATGGAGCATGTGCCGGTCACGAAGGGCTACGATCCCTCTCCCGGACTGTTCCGGCGATTTACCGAGGCTATCATGCAGATGGGGCTGACGGCCGAGTATCTTGCGCTGAAATATCGCGTCGACCGCAAGCGGCAGGACGAATTCGCCCTCCGCAGCCACCAGGGCGCGGCCCATGCGAGCGATTCGGGGGCGTTCGCGGCGGAAATCCTCCCGACGTGGGGGCGTGACGTGGAGGGTCGGAAGATCGAACTGACGCGCGATCAGGGGATCCGGGCGGACACGTCGCTCGAAGCGCTCTCGGCGCTGCCGCCGGCCTTCAACCCGGCGGGAGGCTGCGTCACCGCGGGGAACAGCTCTCAGGTGAGCGTGGGTGCGGCGGCGCTCCTCGTCATGTCCGAGGACAAAGCGGCCGAATTGGGGCTGAAGCCGCTCGCGCGGATCAAGGCGATGGCGGTCGCCGGCGTCGATCCGGGGGAGATGGGGATCGGTCCGGTGCCGGCCGTCCACAAGGCGCTGCAGCGCGCGGGGCTCAAACTGGCGGACATCGACTGCATCGAGATCAACGAGGCCTTTGCCGTGCAGGTGCTGGCGGTCCTTAAACTGCTGGGGATCAGCGACGAGAAGGTCAACACCCGCGGCGGCGCGGTGGCGCTGGGCCACCCGCTCGGCGCGAGCGGCGCACGCATCGCCACGACACTCCTCTACCGCATGCGCGACGCCGGCGCACGCTTCGGACTCGCGACCCTGTGTGTGGGACAAGGACAGGGTGTGGCGACGATCTTTGAGAACTGCCAGAATTGACCGAGTGTCGCTACGCCGCGATCCACCGGAAGGAATCTGCACTATGCCGCGTAACCTCGGCGAGATGCACCGCCGCACCTGCCACCGCTTCGGGCCGAACTGCGCACTGCGGTTCAAGCGGTTCGGGCGGTATCAGGACCTGAGCTGGACCGAGTATCGCCGGCAGGCCGACGGCGCGGCGGCGGGGCTCATCGAACTGGGCATTCAGCCGGGCGACCCGGTGGCGCTGCTGTCCGAGAACCGCTACGAGTGGCTGGTCGCGGATTACGCGATCCTGAGCGCAGGGGCGGTCAACGTCCCGCTGCACGCCCCGCTCACGCCGCGGCAGATCGCGTACCAGGTGGGGCATAGCGAATCGAAAGGGATCTTCGTCAGCAATCAGCAGCAGGCGGACAAGGTGGCCGAGGTGCTGGCGGAACTGCCGCAGCTCCAGTTTCTCGTCTCGTTCGATCCGATCATTCCGCCTCCGGGGCTGCATTACCTGACGTGGGAGGGACTGAAGCACCGCGGCTGGCAATGCGGCGCGGCGGCCCTGGCGGAGGTCGAGGAGCGGGAGGCGGCCGTCACCGGCGAGGACCTGGCGACGATCATTTACACGAGCGGCACCACCGGCAATCCCAAAGGGGTGATGCTCACGCACGCCAACCTGCTGTCGAATACCGAGGCGACGCTGCAGGTGGCCGACCTGCAGCCGGGGGACATCCAGTTGAGCTGGCTCCCGTACAGCCACATCTACGCGCGGACGGTCGATCATTACCTGACGAGCGTTCGGGGTAACACGCTGGCGCTGGCGGAGTCGGCCGACACGCTGATCGACAACCTGCGCGAGATCCAGCCGATGTGGATGAACGCCGTCCCGCGGTTTTACGAAAAGGTGTGGACGTCGGTCGAGCATCATCCGCCGGACAAGCGCGCCCGCGAATTGCGGAAGATCTTCGGCCCGCGGCTCAGGCAGCTCTCCTCCGGCGGCGCTCCCCTGCCCCGGCACCTCGCCGAAGGTTTCAACGCGTGCGGCATCCCGCTGCTGGAGGGGTATGGCCTCACCGAGAGTTCACCCGTCATCTCATTCAATTCGCTCACGCACACGAAGCTGGGGACAGTCGGCCGGGCGATCCCCGGCGTCGAAGTGAAGATTGCTCCCGACGGCGAGATCCTGACCCGCGGCCCGCACGTCATGAAGGGGTACTGGAAGAACCCCGAGGCGACCGCGCAGACGATCGTCGACGGCTGGCTCCTCACGGGCGACGTCGGCACGCTCGACGCCGACGGGTACCTGACGATCACCGACCGCAAGAAGGAGATCATCGTCACGGCCGGCGGCAAGAACATCGCCCCGACCGAACTGGAGCGGCTGCTGATCAGCGACCCGTTCATCGACCAGGCCGTGGTGTGCGGCGACCGCCGGCCGTACGTGACGGCGATCCTCGTGCCGAACCTGGCGAACCTGGAGTCGCACGCTGCTTCGGCCGGCTGGTCGCTCGACGCGCAGGACGGCTTCATCCGCGTGCCTGAGGTATTGGCGTTTTATCAGCAGCGAGTGGACGCGGTGATGCAGGCGGTGAGTAATCCGGAGCGAGTGAAGAAGTTTCTGCTGCTGGCCCGGCCGTTCCAGGTGGCGGATGAGGAATTGACGGCGACGTTCAAGGTGCGCCGGCGGCATATTCTGGCGAAGTACGCGGGTGAGATTGACGGGCTGTACAAGACCGACGTGGTGGGTGGGGCGGCGGTTGAAGGGCCGTGAGGCACGCGGTGCGTGCTGACTCCGTATTGGCGTTTGAGTCCGGTTGCCGTATTCTTTGGTCATGGACAACATCGTACGCCCGGAACACGACGCGACTGACGACTACCAGTTGCCGGAGTGGTGCGATGTGTACGACGGATTGAGCGACGAGGAAATTGAGCGGCTGGAACGGGCCATCTCACGTCGGCTCGACTTGACGCGTTCCGATTATGCATCGATGCGGTCGTTCAACTGAGCGTCACATCGGCGATAGTAGGATTCCAGTTATGAGGGCCGCCGCCCGCTCATACGCATCACGTCGGACCTGCTCGTAGTCCTCGCCCGCGGTTTGCGCGACCTGAGCGGCCCATACCGGGCCGACAGAATCAAGTGTTGCGAACTTGTCGCGAATTGTCTCCAGAGCCCTCCGGACAGTGGCGTTGGCAACGAGTGGTTGCAGCTCACCCGCCAATCCGGTGATCCCGCCGGGATGGTGTTTCAGGCAGAAGTAGATGTCGTAAGCGTCCTTCTCCTTCAGGCGCTCATCCAGCGCGATGCCCTTCATCATGATGAGCGCCGCGGCTGATGCAATCTTGACCGTCACGTTGTTTTCGCCGCCATTCGGAAGGCTGCCGCTGATCTCGACACTCGTCGTGTGCTCCAGTGCGACCTCGACTCCCCGTGCACACCACACCGTCAGGCCCTGCAGGAAGCGATGTGTACGAGTTGCGGCCGGTTCGGACCCGCCCGTGAGAAAGTCGACCTTGATTTCAATCGACCCGTGGCCGCGCTCGACCACGCGCCAGAATCGCCCGTCGGGTCCCTCGGGTTTCTGAAAGTAACCCTGCCTCTCCAGGTCACGGCGAATTGTTTCGTAGACGTAATCCGACAAATTTCGCCAATCCAGCGCGAGGTCCACGTCGATCGATCCAATGTGTTCGTGTCGGCCGAACAGCAGCAATGGGACCCAGCCTCCGACAACCACCAGATGTTCGCGCTGCTTGCCGAGGATGGTCAACACCTCGAGCAGCACGGACCGGCACGCTTCAACGGTCTCGTCGGCATAGTCGTCGATCATCACCACCCCGGCCGAATCTCTTTCTCGAACACTTCGCGCGCCGCCTCCTCGCCGCGGCCGCGCAGACCCATCAGGTCGAGATACAGTTGCAGCGGCGACGCGACGATGTGGCCACCAGTCTCCCGCGAGCCGTGGAACACATAGTCATCGACCGGCAGCCAGACCGCAAGATTTGATCCGCTGTCGACCTGTTTCGCGCCGGTCTCCTTCAGGAGCATCCGCAGGCGGTTCTCGCTGCGGAGATCGACGTACACCATGCTGACAGGGTGGCGGACCATCGGCGCCGACCTCCACGCGCCAGTGAAGGCTGCCAATGCGTATCGC
>CAZWGW010000435.1:0-1083 GCA_964633565.1 uncultured Planctomycetaceae bacterium | reverse complement strand
GTGTCCGGATCGTCCATCACGTAGCACGGGATCTGCGTGGGCGGCTCGTACGCCGCGACCCATGCGCCAAGCAACGCCTGCGGATCGCGCACCAGCACGTGCCGTTCGCGCACGTCCACCAGCGCCTGTTTCGTCAGCTCGGTCTTGATGCGCGAGGCCAACCCCAGACTGACCTGGGCTTCCTCCGCCAGTTCCTGCACCTGCCAGCGCCGCTTCGGCTCAGTCAACAACAGTCGCGCAATGCGGCTCGATTTTGCCGCGAAAGGATCGACCTTCCCTCGCCGCGTGCGGTGCACGTTGGGCCGGCCTTCGACGTGCACGTACATGCCTGGCGCCGGGATGTGGGAGTTACCGGCGGCGTCGAGGTAGCCAATGCCGTGCTGCCGGCACAGTTCCGCCACGCGCGATGAAATCGACAGGCTGCACAGGATCGGCACGGCGCGTTTCGGCAGTCGGCGTCGGCGCGCCGCGTACGTGAGCACATCCTGCGGCGTCGCATTGGTCTTGACCTCGACCGCCAGCAATATGTCGCCGCGGCCGCTAGTGGGGGCGAGTCGGAGCGTGAGATCGAAGTCCGGGTCGGCACCCCCGCGCTCCTCGGCAACCGCAAATACGCCCGTAACCTCTCCCAGGTTTCGAAACCAGTCCGGGACCGCGCGCTCAAGCTGAAAACCAGACAGAGTTTCACTCATATTTTCACTTTCACCACATGTTGAAATTATTGTTCCTGGTGAATCGTCTGTCAACCGGTGATTCAACGAAATTATCTGTTTTAACTTGTGGTAAAACAGTCTAAATCTGTGAAACATGCTGGGGTCGCTGTCACTCACTGCGCGAACCCCCGCCCCCTCCGCGCTGTCTCTCCCCCCAAGATTTCGTCTGGTCTTTCGGCCGCGACGCCCGGGAAGCGTTGTCCTGCCGCGCCCCGAACCGATCGCCCCCTGGCATGGAGCAGTCCCCTTTCCCGGCGGCGGCAGACTTCTGTTTCGGTCTCCCTGTCTCAACCTCACAGAAAGGAGAGTCCCATGGCCAAGGAGACGTTTCGACGCGACAAGGTGTATGTCAACGTAGGCACCATCGGCC
>CAZWGW010000434.1:0-6321 GCA_964633565.1 uncultured Planctomycetaceae bacterium | reverse complement strand
CATGACCCGTCTGCTCGCCTGTCTGTCGCTCGTCGGAATGGCCGTGAACCTCGTGGGTTGCGGAGTGCAACCGGCGTCGCCTCCGCCGCCGCCGCCGGTCGTGAACGGTACTCCTGTCGTCGAAGCCCAGCCGGCGCCGGCGCCAATTGCTGCGGACCCCGGCACGACTCCGTCGACGCCCGCTGCGACAACGGCCGCTCCCGAAAACACGGCGGCGCCTTCAACTGCCCCGCGCGGATTCGAGTCGCCCGAAGCCGCCTTCGCCGCCGTACAGCAGGCAGCGAAAGACAAGGACTTCAAGGCGGCCGTGGGAGTCCTCACGGACGAAACCCAGGAAGCGATGTGCGGCGTGATGGTCCTCGCGACGGGCCTGATGGCGGCGTTCGGCGGCGATGAAACGGCCGACCTCAAGGCCGTCCTCGAGAAACATGGGGTTCCCATCGAAGCCCCGAAGTTTGATTTCAACGTCGGCAACACCCCGCCGGCGGAAACGCCCCCGGCCGCTGACGAACCGAAGGAGATGCCGATCAAGGACAAGGCCGCGTTCATCGCCGACGTCATCGCCGTCATGGAAAAGAAGGGGGGCGGCGAGGGGCTGGACAAGGGACCGGTCGAATGGATCGACGCCACGCTGCGCGACCTGGCGATCGACGGCGACAAGGCCACCGCCGTTGTCGTCAAGATGGCCGACGGGGCTGAAGAAACGGAGCCGATCGAATTCCGCCGGGGTGCTGGCGGCTGGCTGATTCACATGCCACTGGACAAGCCGGGCGCGCCGCCGGAATTCAGTGTCACGGCTTCTTCCGGCGGTGACGCGGACGCCGAATTGCAGATGGAACTCCCGGAAGAAGCGGTCAAGGAGGGGGTCACAGCTTCGCTGAAGGTCTACAACGAGCGCCCGTTCGGCGCGTTCTTCTTCGGAGAGTACCCGGAGGGGGCGCTGTTCGGCCTGATGGAGATCAAGGGGCAGCCGATCGTCGATGGCTTCGCCTTCGGTCACTTCCAGATCACCGCCGCGCAGGACGACACCGGCAAGAACATCAAGCTGGCGGTCCCCGTCCAGGACAAGTTCAACAAGGAGTTCGGAGAGCAGTTCGTCGAACTCGATCACTTCTTCCTGGAGGAGAAGTCGACGCTGCCGATCAACTTCGTGCTGGAATCGCCCGGCGACGGCGCGAAGTCGCTGGCGAAGCTGGAAGGGACGATCAAGTTCAAGGTCCGATCGTCCATTGACGTCCCGGACATCCTGAACAAGGTGGGGACGACGCTGACCGAACCGAAAGCACTCGCCGAGGCCGGCGAATTCAAAATCGTGAAGCCGGAGGCGGACGACGGCCAGCCGGGCCACGTCGTCGCGATCGATTTCATCGGCAACGACGAGGCCGTGAAAGACATGGGACTCGTCGATGCGAAGGGCGAATCAATCAGCACCAGCCGGTCGAGCTTCGGCTTCGGCAACAAAACACACATCGTGTTCGCGTCGGACGAGAAACTTCCGGCCGGGACGAAATTGCGTGTTTCACTCGCCGGCACCGATCGGACGGTCGTCGTGCCGTTCAAATATGAGGATACGAAGATCCTGAGCGACGAGTGACTGCGGCGTGTGTGAAGCTCGATCATTGCCCAGCGGTCACTTCTCTCTCAAGCGGACATGTCACCCGTCCCGTTCGTGCAGCGGCACGAACTCCAGGTCTTCCGACCCGCGGTAGCGCGCTCGGGGCCGAATCACGCCGCCGTCACGCGCCTGTTCGATCGCGTGTGCGCACCAGCCGGCCGTTCGCGCGCAGACAAAAATCGGCAGATGCAGTTCCGGCTCGATCCCCAGGTAGTGCAGCAGCCGGACGAACGGCCAGTCAAGGTTCGCCGGCTGCCGCCGCTGGTCCCACACGGCATGTTCCACCGCGTCGGCCACGGCTTCCAACTCGGTCTGCCCTGTCGCCTCCGCGAGTTCCTGGCAGATCGGCTCGAGGATCGCCGCGCGGGGGTCGCAGTCGCGATAGACCGGATGACCGAAGCCGGGGATTGCGGCCTCCGCCGGCAAAGAACGCACCCAGGCGGCCGCCTCCTCCGGCTCAACGACGTCGCGCAGCACCTGCAGCACCCGGTCGTTGCCGCCGCCGTGGGCGATGCCGCTCAGCGTTCCCAGGCCCGCCAGCACGGCGGCGTACATGTCGGCCTGCGTCGACGCGACGACGCGTGCGGCGTACGTCGAGGGATTGAACTCCTGCTCGGCCGCCGCGATGAGCGCCGCCTCCAGCGCGTGTTCGTGCAGCACGCAGGGGGGCTGACCGGTCAGCAGGTACAGCAGGTTCGCGGCGTGTCCGAGGGCGTCGTCCATTTCGAGCAGCGGCAGGCCGCTCCGTTGCCGGTGCCACAGCGAGAGCAGCATGGGGATGCGCGACAGCAGCCGCGTCGCCTTGGCGACTGCGGATTCCTCGGCATCGTCGTCGGGCTGAGGATCAAAGTGCGCGAGCAGGCTGACCGCCGTGCGGAGCGCGTCGACCGGCGATGCGTGCAGCGGGATCTGCTCGAACAGCCAGCCGATCTGTGGCGGCAGATGCGCTTCTTCGACCAGAATGCTGCGAAAGTCCGCGAGCAGTTCGTGTGTCGGCAGTTCCTCGTGAATCAGCAGGTAGGCGACTTCGACGAACGACGATTGCTCGATGAGGTCGTGGATGCAATACCCGCGATACTGCAGTCCGCCGTCGAGCCGGGAGATCTCCGTCTCACCGGCAACCACCCCGCGCAGACCGGGGTGAAACAGTTCCAGCGACATGGCTTCACCATCCGTGATACCACGATGCGACTCCGTTCACGCAGCGGGGATTATATCAACACGGGCCGTCTGCGTGAAACACCGGGCATTTCACGTAGCGGGATTCGCCAGAATTCGGGCGTCGTGCGCCAACCCCGAAATCTGGCGGATCCGGCTGCGGTCCCGCCCCGGAAACGCCTCAATAGTGCGGTGGGCGCTCCTCCACCGGGTCCCGTGGCTCCGCCGGCCCCTCCTCCAACGTGGCCGTCAGGCGGTCGAGCGCTCCCTTCAGATGCGCCAGCTCCCCTTGTTGATCGAGCACCGCTTTGTTCAACTGTTCCAGATCGTGCTGCAACTGCATCAACACGCTTTCCACCTGGATCAGGCGTTGTTCCATTGCGTCCGGAGCATGCATACGTGGTCATCCTCTCTCTGTCACACGACGAGAATTCATGAGCCTTCACAGATACGTAATCCACCGCGCCTGTCAACTGGCGGGAGTTGCTTTCGCCATCCTCTGCCTCGTGGCAGCGGCGCGGGGGGCCGAGCCCTGGTCGTTCCGCGTCAGATTCACCGATGCTGTTCGGACCCAACCATTCACCGGCCGCGTCTACGTCCTGCTCTCGCGGCGCGCACCGCAGCCCCGCACGGGACCGGAGTGGTTCCACACCGAGCCGTTCCTGGCGCGGGACGTCGTCGATCTGCAGCCCGGCGAGGAGTGCGAACTCTCGCCGTCCGTCGACGGCGTGCTCACGTTTCCGCGGGACTTCGATGACGCCCGGCTGAGCGGCTGCCGGGCGCAGGCGGTCGTGCGCTTCAACCCGTGGGAGCGCAAACTCGGCACCGGACCGGGGAACGGCTTCAGTGACGTCCTGACTCTCGACGGCCAACCGGGGGAAGTCGCGCTGGAGGTCGACCAGATGCATCCTGACCGCCCGTTCCAGGAAACGGAGTGGACGAAGCTCCTGTCGGTCCGCTCGACGCTGCTCAGCGACTTTCACGGGCACGACGTGTTCCTCCATGCGGCCGTTGTCCTCCCGCGCAGTTACGCGGACCAGCCCCAGCGGCGGTATCCGACGATCTTCACGATCCCCGGTTTCGGCGGCACGCACTTCAGTGAGCGCCGCAATCAGCCGGTCGACGAAAACAACCCCGGCGGCGTGGAGTTCCTGCGGGTGATGCTCGATCCCAGTTGTCCGCTGGGACATCATGTGTTCGCCGACTCGGCCAACAACGGCCCGGTCGGCCAGGCGCTGATTACCGAACTGATCCCCGAATTCGACCGCCAGTTCCGCAGCGTCGCCGAGCCGGGCGCGCGGTACCTGACCGGGCATTCATCCGGCGGCTGGAGTTCGCTCTGGCTGCAGGTGACCTGCCCCGACGCCTTCGGCGGCGTGTGGAGCACGTCGCCGGACCCGGTTGATTTCCGCGACTTCCAGCGGATCAACCTGTATCGGGCCGGCGAGAACATGTACGTCGACCCAGCCGGTCAGCGCCGGCCGCTCGGTCGCGCAGGGGGTCAGGTGTTGATCTGGTACGACGATTTCGCCTGGATGGAGCACGTCGCCGGCCCGGGCGGACAATTGCACAGTTTCGAGGCGGTCTTCAGTCCGCGCGGCGACGACGGCAAGCCGCGGCTCATCTGGAATCGGGAAACCGGCGCGGTCGACACCGAGGTCACAAAGGCGTGGGAAAAGTACGACATTCGCCTCGTCCTGGAGCGAAACTGGCAGGAGCTTGGCCCAAAACTGGCCGGCAAACTGCATGTGTTCATGGGAGACCAGGACACGTTTTACCTCGAGGGGGCGACGGTGCTGCTCAAGGAATCCCTGGCGAAACTGGGGAGCGACGCCGTGGTCGAGATCCACGCCGGCAAGGACCACGGCTCGCTCCTGTCGCGCGAGTTGCTGGCGCGGATTCGCACCGGGATGGCGGAGACGTATTTGAAGAACTTTCCGGTCGAACCATAGTGCTTGCGGCTCGCGTGCACGTTTGCATTGGCTCGCAGGCGCTGCTACATCGCGACTGCCACGCGTCACGTTTGTCAGAAAGCACGATGGTCACAATCACGCCCGTCCCGCGCGCCCTCGTCCCGGCCGATTCCGACGCCGCCGACCGGATCAGCGCGCCCAACTACGACGAATTCCAGAGCGACCGTGAAGTCTGGGACCTGCTGCAGCAGCGCCCCGAATGCGTCCTGCGGATCACGATGGCCCACTGCCACGTCACTGATGCCGCGAAGATGCTCCCGGAGGGGGGACCGGAGTCGCTCGATCACGCCGCCGCCGAACTGCAGCGCCTGATCGACAGCCCGCGGACGCGCACCGTGGAAAACATGTTGTGGGTGTATGAAATCGTCTCCCCGCGCCGACCGACCGTGCGGCAACTGGGTCTGGGCGGCTTCGGCAGGACCAGCGAGATCCGCACCGATCAGACCCCGGCCGGCACGATCGTCCGCAACGAGGGGATCCACCCGCACAAAGCCGAGGGGCGGGCGAAACTCATCGCGCGGACGAACTCGTATGTCGGCACCGTCAATTGCGCCGTGCAGGACAGGGGGGGCCGCTTTTCGGCGGCGCTGGAATCGTTCGCCGACTCCCGATCGTGTGATTACGCCGCGACGGACGAAGCCGGCAACCGCCATCGCGTGTGGATCGTCGCGCAACCATCCGACACCGCGCGGCTCTCGGCGCTGCTCGCCGGGGAGCCGGCCGCTTACGTCGCCGATGGTAATCACCGCAGCGCGGCGGCCGCCATGCTCGGCAAGGAGCACTTCCTCGCCGTGTTTTTTCCGACTGCGCGGATGCACCTGGAGCCGTACAACCGTCTGCTGCCGGCGTGCGGGCACTCACGGGAATCACTGCTGGGAAAACTCGGGGACCGTTTCTCTGTCACGCCGCTGGGGCCTCTGGCGACGTACCGGCCGGCAGCCGTTCACGAAATCGGGCTGTACATGAGTGACAATTGGCATCGACTGGTCCCGGTCCCCGGCACGTTCGATCCCGCGGATGCCGCCCGGTCGATCGATGCCGACATCGTCCAGCGGCACATCATCGACGGCATCCTCGGGATCACCGATCCGCGAGACAAACGGATCAACTACGTGGGCGGCAATAAGGACGCGGCGTACCTCATGGCCCGCGTCGATTCCGGCGATTACGATCTGGCCTTGTCGCTTGCGCCGGTCACGATGGACCAGTTCGTGGCCGTGTGCGAACAGGGGTTGTTCATGCCGCCGAAGTCGACCTGGTTCGACCCGAAAATCCGTAGCGGGCTGGTCATCGCGCTGCTGGAAAAGTCCGTAGAACGGAATTCCATTCCGTTCGAATGATCGCCAGTGGATGACCGCAACCTGAAATCGAACGGAATGGAATTCCGTTCTACCTCACGCACACCCATGAACTCACCGCTCCCCATCGAGGTCGATTGCCACTCCGTCAAGTCGCTGCTCGACAGCGGCGCCGACTTCCTGCTGCTCGATTGTCGTGAAACCGACGAGCACGCCGCGGCGCGGATTGACGGCGCGCGGCTGCTGCCGATGACGGAACTGCAGGCGCGGCTCAATG
>CAZWGW010000433.1:0-6348 GCA_964633565.1 uncultured Planctomycetaceae bacterium | reverse complement strand
CGGTGGACGGATACGCATACGCCCCGTCGAGACTGAACGTGATCCACCCCGGCTCGTCCCGCAGCACGATGCTGGCCACCTGCTTCGGTGGCATGACGGTGTTGTCGAAGATGTGCATCCGCTGGTTCGTGGCGTCGCAGACCCACACTTCCGTTTCATCCGGCGTC
Organism: uncultured Planctomycetaceae bacterium; assembly: GCA_964633565.1. Classification (GTDB taxonomy): domain Bacteria; phylum Planctomycetota; class Planctomycetia; order Planctomycetales; family Planctomycetaceae; genus CAZWGW01. The sequence goes on along the minus strand of CAZWGW010000433.1, from coordinate 6,181 downwards.
AGGCCGATGCCGTGGCTCGGGCAACCGTGCCGCTTCACCGGTCCCTTCTCGAACCCCTGGACTTCGACCCGGTGCAGCTTTTTGCCAGTCGTGATGTCGCCGATCTCAAAGCCGAGCAGCTCAGTGACGCACACATAGCACCGCGTCTGCCGGCCGTTGACGGTGAACGGCCGGATCGAGTGGCTGAATGGCCCCACCGTTTTCGCGGCCATGTGTGTCGACGTATCGGCCACCGTCAGCAGCGGCGAGCCGAGCCCCGCCAGATAGCACCACTTGCCGTCGGGACCGTACACCGTGTTGTGTGCCTTGGAGTTGGGCGTGATCGTCGCGACCACGTCGCCGGTTTCGGCATTGAGGACGTACCAGTTCTCTTTTTCGAACGACGGCTGGTAAATCACGCTCCCGTCGGGCGACATCGACATGCGGTCGCAGCCGTTGTCGTACGGCCGCTCCCAGAGCAGCGTCTCGCTCACGAGATCGAGGCACTGCAGCGTTTTGATCGTGCTGATATAGACCCGCTGCGTGGCGGCGTTGGCGCAGATCCCCTTCACATTGATCGGCTTGCCGTTCGCATCGACGCCGCCCGTAGGAATGCGCTTGACGAAGCGATGGCCGTTGTCGATGTCGAACACAATCAGCCCGTGGCCGCCGTACTCCAGGTAATCGCGCACGCCCGGCGTGGCGACGTAGAGATAACGATGCGCCGCCGGTTCATCCGCAGGGACACACCGCAGAGAAGGGCCGAAGACGCAGAGGAAGATGATTCCGATCGTCTGCGACACGCGCCGTGCAAACAGGAACATGGAATTTCTCCTCTAAATCAGGCACGCTGAAAGACAGGAAATCGAGGACAGGGAAATGACATTCTTTCTTATTTTCCTGTCCTCGATTTTCCTGTCTGCCCTCGGTCACTGCTGCACGAATCATGGTTTGGTCGACGACCCGTCGCGGCGCCGGAGGTTGCCCCAGTTGAGGTCGAACGGCGGGTCGTCCCGGATCGGAAACTTCGCCGCCAGTTCCTCGTTGATGTCGATCCCCAGCCCGGGTTTGTCGTTGGCCCAGTAGTAGCCGTCGCGCAGCTCCGGGCAGCCGGGGAACACATCCTGTTCCTCCTGTGTGAAGTCTCGCGCCTCCTGGACGCCGAAGTTCGGGATCGCCAGGTCCAGGTGCACGTTGGCCGCATGCCCCACCGGCGAGACGTCGCCCGGCCCGTGCCAGGCGCTGCGGACGGCGAAATACTCGCACAGTGCCGCCAGCTTTCGCGCCGGCGTCAGACCACCGATCTGCGACAGGTGCACGCGGATGAAGTCGATCAGCCGGTTCGTGATCAGCCCCGTCCACTCGTGCGCGTTGTTGAACAGTTCCCCCATCGCGAGCGGCGTGCTCGTCTGCTTCCGCAGGTGCTCGAAGTAGCCGACGTCCTCCGGGCTGAACGGGTCTTCCAGAAAGAACAGCCGGTACGGCTCCAGGTCCTTGCAGAGTTGGATGGCCAGGATCGGCGGGACCCGTTCGTGCGTGTCGTGCAGCAGTTCCACCTCGTCGCCGAGCTTGTTGCGGAGGTGCTCGAACAGCTTCGGCACGGTGCGGACGTAATACTTCGGCTCCCAGACGTCCGTCTTCTGGTTGTCGGCCACGTCTTCTTCACGTCGGCGGGCGCCGGACCCGTACGTTGAGAACCCCTGCACTCCGACCTGCGCCCGCACGTGGCGATACCCTTCGGCCATGTACGCGCGGACCCGCTCTTCGACGGCCTCGAACGAATCGCCGCTGGCATGCCGATAGGTGTCGACCGCCATCCGCGCCTTGCCGCCGAAGACCTCATACAGCGGCAGTCCGGCGCGTTTGCCGAGGATGTCCCACAGCGCCATATCGACGCCGCTGATCGCGTTGTTGAGGACCGGCCCGTTGCGCCAGTAGGAGCTGACGAACGACGACTGCCAGATGTCCTCGATGCGCGCGGGGTCCTTGCCGACGAGGAAGGGCCGCAGGTACTCATCGACGGCGGTCTGCACAACCCGTGCCCGCTGCGTGAACGTGGCGCACCCCAGGCCGTACAGTCCCGGTTCGCTGGTCGTCACCTTGACGACGACGAGCCGGATCCGCGCCGGGGCGGTGAGGATCGCCTTGACGTCGGTGATCTTGAGCGGGGCCGCGCCGCGCTCCTGCGCCGCGCGGAGTGGCGCGGGGACGACGTCGGCGGCGAGCAGAGCGGCAGCGGTCCCGGCGGCGCCGGTCCCCAGTGTGGTGAGCCAATCCCGTCGGTTCATGAGGCGCCTCGCCTGGGAGTGGAGTGATCGGATCACGAGGAACGCCGTCACTCTACCGCGAACGGCTTTTGAGAGCGACCGAGTGGTGCACCCGCGGTTGCGTGGTGTCGATTCAGTGCCATTCGCATCGTGGCCGCCGACGTTGAATCACTCAACCGACGCTCCCTGGGCGGCACCGTCGCCCTCCGCTTCATAGATGGCCGCATGCCGGTACGGCGTCTCCAGCACCAGTGCGCACAGCGCTGTCAGATACAGCCGACCGGCCGAGTCGGCGTATTCGAGCGCGGCGCCCCGCGGGCGCGTGGGATGCCAGCTTCCATCGCCCGACTGATTCGAGGCGATTTCATTCTGCACGTGCGCGTACCACGCCTTCCATTCGTCACTGCCGCGGTTATGCAGCACCTGGGCCGTGTAGTACCACGCGTAGAGGTTTCGGCGATCGGCCTTCCATGCGGGTGTATTTTCCTCCGACAGCAGATAGTCCACTGCGCTCTGCTGCGCCGGGTCGTCCCGTTCCCAGCCGAGCCACTGCCGGCAGAGGATCCCTTCAGCCGTCATCGACCAGCGCTGATTGGGGGCGGCCGTCCAGTCGGGGCGGTACTTGTAATAGGCCGCGTCGTCAGGGGACTCCTGCACCGAGTCGAGGAACGACGACGCGAGCAGATAGCTCTCCGGCGAGACGTCGATCCCCGCCATCCGCGCCGTGTTCAGCGCCATCAATGCCCAACCGGTAACGGAAAGGTCGCCGATCCCCGTCGCATCGAGCGGCCGGTACTTCCAGCCCCCCCTGACCGGGTTCTGAGCCGCGGCGAGAAACTGGACCGCCTGCTCGGCGGGTTCGCGCAGCCGTTCGTCGCCGGTGAGCGCGAGCGCTTCGCACAGGACGATCGTCCCCTGCGCGTGCGCATAGAAGTGCGCATCCCGCCCCTGCTCCAGGATGTCGAACAGGTCTCCGCTGGGGCGCTGGGTGCCGATCAGCCAGTCCAGCCCCTTCTGGACAACCGCCTGATGGTCCCCCTCCTGGTGGGTATGACCGCGTCCCAAAAACGCGAGCAGCGCGAGCGCCGTCGCCCCGGTGTCTGTGCGGGTGCGGCCGGCGTCGGGGTAACCGGTGTGCAGTTGCCAGCGGCCGTCTTTCTGCTGCTGGCGTGTGAGCCAGCCGAGCGCCTTGTCGACGGCGCGACTGGCCTGGTCCGTCACCCCTTCTCCGGCGCCGCCGCCCGCTTGCCCTCCGCGCGGTCGGCCGCCCAGTGCGCCGCCGACGTTGACCGGGGCCACGACGCCGTGCCCCGGTCTGGCTCCGGGTTGAGTTGCCTCGGTCGGCTGCGCGACAGCCGTCGGCGTGCCGGGCATGTCGATCCGGACCGGCGCCAGGCGGATCGGCTCCGGCATTGGCGGCCCTTCGTCTCCGTCGGGGTTCGTGAACCAGCCCATGTCGAGCGGCTCGGAGGTCGGCGACTGCTCGCGGAAGATGACCGTCAGCGCCAGCACGATCAGGACCGCGGCATGCAGTACGGCGCTGACGGCAGCGCCCGGAATCCCCGTGCGAGCCTCCCGTTTGAGTCGGTCCAGCCAACCCGTCGACGCCGGTTTCTCGCCCGTCTCGACGTCGAGCGGCAGCATGGGCCGGCGACGCGCCGCGGCCTGCCGCGGTCCGGTCGGAGATGGAAGTTTCGGCGCTGCCATAAGGTCTGGTGACGTCGCGCGGCGGCAATCGTCGCAGCGCCTGATATTCCGGCCGCGGCGTCACAAGACGCTTGGCGGCGCCGGGCGTTCATGGAGAACACGCCCGGCCAAGTATACCATGCAGTCACTGGTCACTCACCGGGAGATGCTCCATGAAGCTCTGCTCATTCGCGCTGGCGCTGCTGGCCGGCGTTTCGCTGAATTCACCCACACAGGCCGCGGCCCCCTGGAAATTCGGCTTCGCCAAAACCGACATCACTCCGGCCGAACCGATCCGGCTCTCCGGCTACGGCAATCGCGACAAGCCCTTCGAGGCGATTGACGAGCCCCTGTTCGCACGGGCGATGGCCATCCAGCATGCAGATGGTCCCGTCAATGTCCTCGTCTCAGTCGATACGATCGGCTTCCCCGGAATCCTGACCCGCGAAATCTACGATCAGGTCCATGCCCGGCACGGACTGGAACGGGCCAACTTTGTTATCGCCTGCACCCACTCCCACACGACGCCGCATCTCGGGCGCGGCCTCGACAATCTGTTCAATGTTCCGCTCAGCGACAGCGAGCGGGCAAAAACCGAAGCATACACCGACCTCGTCCGCGACCGCATCGTTGAACTCGTCGGTGAAACGTTGCGGGAACTGACTCCCGGCCGCCTGTTCACGGACTCCGGCGAGGCGGACTTCGCCGTCAACCGCCGCGTGCTGCAGGACGGCAAATGGACCGGCTTCGGCGTGAATCCGGACGGCCCGGTCGACCATTCGCTGCCCGTCCTCAAGATCACCGACGAGACCGGCGAGAAAGTCCGCGCCGTGCTGTTCAACTACGCGTGCCACTGCACGACGTTCGGCGGCGACTACAACCGCGTCAATGGCGACTGGGCCGGCTACGCCGCGAAATACCTGGAAGCGGCGCATGATGGGGCGTTCGCCCTCGCCATGATCGGCTGTGGGGCGGACGCGAATCCGCAGCGCGAACCTGCGCGCGCGTTCGAACTGGCACAGGCGCAGGGCCGCGAAATCAGCGATGAAGTCGAACGGCTGCTGGCGGGCCAGATGCAGGAGATCACGGCCCCGCTGGAGGCCTCGTATGGATACGCCGGCCTGCCGATCGACCGCCCCTCGCGCGACGAACTGAATCAGAACCTGAACAACAACCGCCCGCAGGTCCGCTGGCACGCCGAGAAGATGCTCGAAGTCTGGGAGCGGATGGGCCGGCTCCCGGAGACATACCCCATGCCGATCCAGGTCTGGCGCTGCGGCGACCAGTTTGCGATGGTCCTCCTCGGCGGCGAAGTCTGCGTCGACTACGCCACGCGCATCAAGCAGGAGTTGGTCGAGGGTCGAGAGTCGAGGGTCGAGGGTCGGCAGACGCCACCCTCATCTCTCATCTCTCATCTCTTATCCCCCCCGTGGGTGAGCGCCTACTGCAACGACGTGTTCGGCTACGTCGCCTCGGAACGGATGCGCGACGAGGGGGGCTATGAGGTCGACTTCTCGATGATCTACTACAACCAGCCGGGCCGCTGGTCGAGCGGCACGGAAGACGTCATTCTCCGGCGCGTCCATGAACTGTTCGACCGCACGGTTCTGGAGGGGCCGCTCTCTGTGAAGGACTCGCTGGCGGCGTTCACACTGCCGGAGGGGCTGGCGATCGACGTCGTCGCGGCCGAGCCGCTGATTGCCGACCCGGTCAACTTCGCCGTCGGACCGGACGGGCGACTGTGGGTCGTGGAGATGGGGGATTACCCGCGCGGCGCACACGACGACGGCGTTCCGGGCGGAAAGGTCCGCGTCCTCACCGACCGCGATGGCGACGGCCGCTATGACGAGGCCGTTACGTTTCTCGACGGACTCGGCTATCCCACGGGCGTCTTTCCCTGGCGTAATGGCGCGCTGGTCACGGCCGCGCCCGATATCCTCTTCGCCGCCGACACCGACGGCGACGGCCTCGCGGACGAACGCCAGGTCCTCTACACCGGCTTCGTGGAGTCTAACCCGCAGCACCGCATCAACGGCTTCTGCTACGGCCTCGACAACTGGCTCTACCTCGGCAGCGGCGCATCGAGCGGCGACATCACCTGCGCGAAGACGGGCGAGGTCGTCAACGTCTCCGGCCGCGATTCGCGCATCCGGCCCGACGCCGGCCTGCTGCAGGCGGAGTCCGGCGAGACTCAGTTCGGACGCAGCCGCGACGACTGGGGGAACTGGTTCGGCAACGACAACAGCCAC
>CAZWGW010000432.1:0-6350 GCA_964633565.1 uncultured Planctomycetaceae bacterium | reverse complement strand
CTTGGCAGACCGGGCTCCAGTCCAGCGGATAGAAGCAGAGCACCACGTTCTTCTTGCCGCGGTAGTCGCTCAGCTTCACGTCCTTCTGATCCAGATCCTTCAAGTTGAAATCCGGGGCCGTATCGCCGACCTTGATCTCGGGGGCTACGTCGCTCATTGCGTCCTCCTCTGCGAACGTTCTCTGCGCCGCGTTTCGGCGGCCGTGTGAACATTCTCGCTGGTGTGATGACTGTTGCTTAGGGACCTTCGTGGAAAGGTCTTCCCTCCGGCCACTGATTTTGTACCGTGCGCTTGAAAACCTTGTCAACGGGCCGAAAGGCCTAGGACTCTTCCGATGGCCGGCCCGTCGGTCCTAGGCACCCTCCCAGCTCAATCCCCTGAAACGACAGGACAGGTTGTCCTCAATCGCCCGTTCGACGGACAGCTTGTCCTATCTGCATGGCAAGCGGCCTCCACGAACGCTGGACATTTCTGTCAGCGTCCCTGGGCTGCATCGGGGTCCGGTTCTTGAGTAGGGCACAAGGCGCTCGTCTCGACCCTAGCTGGTATCTGTGACACGTCATTCGTCGCACAGTCGATGGATTTGGTTGGCAGGATGCTGCTGTCTTCTGGCGGCGGTCTCCGGTGGAGTTGTCTCCGCCCGGGCCGCAGACCAAGGCCCGCACGAATATGACTTCGCCCTTTCAAAGGGCCTCTGGCTGTTTCAACAGGGGCGGTACAGCGAGGCCGAGCCGCTCCTTCAGCAGGCCTTTACGGCGCAACCCGACGACCCGGTCTCCGGCTACTATCTCGGCCTTTCGCTGATCCGATTGCGGCGGTATCCGGCGGCGGAAGAACGGTTCCGCGAGGTGCTGAAGCGGCATCCGGACGACGGGCGCGCACATCTGGGATTGGGCATGGCGCTGTACCATCAGGAGCGCTTTCGAGAAGCGTCGGCCGAATTGGCGATCGCCGAGCAGACCGTCACGCAGGACCCGCTGCTGCACTACTATGCCGGGTTGTCGGCGGCCGCCAGACAGGCGGAGGCGCAGGCAGCCGAGCAGTTTCTCCGCGCCGGCGAACTGGATCCTGAGTGGGCGGCCGACCCGCGGTATCGGCGGGCCGCGGCCCTCCATGCCGACGGTCGGATGCAGGAGGCCGTGGCGCAATGGCAGTCGGCGGTGGAGGGCGGGGGCGAGACCGCGCCTTCGGTACGTCCGGTGTCCGCCGCCATGCCCTCCCTGCCGTCGAAGCGTTGGAGTGCGGCGTTCGGCGTGAGCACGCAATACGATTCCAACGTCGTGTTGCTCCCGGGCGGCACCTCGCCGCCAGGCGGATCCACCGGCATCTCGCGCAAGGACGATTTCGTCACGGTCCTCACCGGAAGCGGCGAGTACCGGATGGTCCAAACCGACACGTGGACGGTCGGCGCCGGGTATGGCTTCTATCAAAACCTCCACGCGAGGTTGAGCGACTTCAACGTTCAGGACCATACGCCGACGTTGTACGTGCAGCGACGGTTCGGCCTGGCCCAATTGCGCCTGCAGTACCTTCTCGACTACGTCACGGTCGGGGGCGACGCCTATCTCCTGTCGAACGCGCTGCAATCCACACTGACTCTGCCGGAGAGCGCGCGCACGTTCACGCAGGCGTTCGTCCGGTACCAGTACAAAGACTTCAAAACCTTCCGCGACGACCAGTTGGGCGTGCCGGTGAATCAAACCCGTGACGGCGTCAATTGGATGGTCGGCGTCATGCAGTACTGGCAGTTCGCGGAGGGCCGTGGACAGCTTCGGGGCGGCTACACCTTCGACAGGGACGCCACCGGCGGCGGCGACGTCTCGCAGGCGCAGCCGGGCCGGCCGACGAACGCCGACTGGAGTTACCACGGCCATCGCCTGTCGGTCGGCGCGTGGTATCGGCCGCTCGAGGCCACGACCGTTCAGGCGTCGTTCGACTATTACCGGCAGAACTACCGCAACGCGAACTCCTTTTCGTTTTCCGGGACCACCGTGCGTGAAGACAACGTCTACGCCTTGACCGGTTCGGTCGTGCGTGACCTGCAGTCGTGGTTGTGGCTGGGCTTCCAATATTCGTTCACGCGGGATCAATCGAACGTCGCGGCGTTCGACTACACCAGGCACATCGTGTCGCTCACACTGGGGGGCGCATTCTAGGGAGGGTGTATGAAGATCGGGCTCGTCATGCTCGCGCTGGTGCCGCTGACAGGACTTCCATCGTTGCTCGACGCGGCGGAGTTCGATCCCATCGGCGTGGTGCTGGCGGTGCAGGGCACGGTCACCATGCAGCCCGCCACGATGACGCCGCCTCAGGCGCTCAAGCCCTTCGACGAAGTGGGTCCGCTGTCCATTTTCGACAGCCGCCAAGGCTCTCGCTGCAAGGTCCTCTATGCGGACGACAGCATGATCACGCTGGGGGACGACAGCCGGCTGGAAATCACGGAGCAGTTGTTGCGCATGGACGGCCAGGACCACGCCTTTGTGGCCCATTTGGTTCGCGGGTCCGTTCGGGCACTGGTGACGAGACCGTTGGACAGCGACAATGCGGTGTTTCAAGTCCATGCCGGTACGTCGTTGGTGAGCGCACGCGGCACCTACTTCGTGGCCTGGGTGAACGGACCGGCGTCCGCTGATCCACGATCTCCGTCGGGACGCCGATCCGACTCGGACGGAGCAAATGCGGAAGGCGCGACGGGTGTCGCCAACATCGGCAGTCAGGGGAACGTGGCCTTTAACTCGGGCGGCGCCACCGTGTTGGTGTTGCCGGGGCAATTTTCCATTGCCTTGCCCGGACAGCCGCCGAGCCAGCCGGCTTCCACCCAGCAGCCGATCGCGCCGGTGGCATCCGCGATTTCCGGCACCCAGTTGCCGGATCACCCAAAGCCGGAAGCTCCCCGCGAGGCGCTGGCGGCGGCAGGGATCGGAAGGGCCGGTGTCGCCACGGCGGCGGTCTCGTCCACCGGTCTGGTCGGCATGCTCGGGGGACAGGCTCCTTCCGGCAGTTACATGTTGCCCACCTGGCCCTTTCCCATCACGCCGGTCACTCCGCCGGCGGTCGTGTCTGGCGCGGCTCCGGCTTCCGTGAATCCCGCCGCCGGCTCACAGGTGAATCTGTCGATCCGATTGCCATGAACCTCCTCCCTGCGCACAGACCGATGGTGTGGTTCGGGTTCGCGCTGCTGATCGGCTGCAGCAGCGGCGCGGATCAATCCGGCCACGTCGGCGTGAATTTGTCCCTAGTCGTGCCGCCGGGTCAGGCGAGCCAGGCCCCGCGATCGGCGCCGGCCAGACTGCTGGCGTTTCTGGAGCGGTGGTGGCCCGGTGCGGCACCGGCAGGAGCGCAGTCGGTGTCGGAGATCACGACGATCCAAGTCCAGATCACGGCGCCGGACCTGCCAGGTCCCCGCAGCACGAGCGTCACGGTGGACAACCCGACGAGCGGGCAGGTCATTCCCGTCACCATGCAGGCGCCGGTCGGCTCGAACCGGACGTTTTCCGTGTCGGCATTGAACGCGGCGGGCCGCCGGATCTTTGCCGGCAGCGCTACTGGGGTCACGCTGGCCGCCGGTTCACCCGTGACGCTCGAAATCGTCTTGGCGCCGACCGTGACCGTCACGGTTGAAACCAGAGGATCGGGAACCGGTACGGTCTCGTCGTCGCCGCCCGGTATCGAATGCGGGTCCGTGTGTTCGGCGCAATTCGAAGCGGGGCGCGAGATCGCGTTGACGGCCACGGCCGCGACGGGTTCCGCCTTCGGTGGCTGGAGTGGGGACTGTTCCGGAACCGCCGACTGTCGGCTCAACGGCAACGGGACGGTCGCGGCCACGTTCAACGTCGCCGTCAGCACCGAACGGCTCACGATCGTCAAGGACGGAAGCGGCACCGGCACCGTCACCAGCAACCCGAGCGGCATTGCCTGCGGAGGCACCTGCAGCGCCGAATTTCCGACCGGCGACAATGTGACGCTGGTCGCCGCGCCGACCGGCGGCTCGACCTTCACCGGTTGGAGCGGCGGCGGATGCAGCGGAACCGGCGGCTGCGTGGTCACGATGACCGGTGCGGTGACGGTCCGGGCGTCGTTTGCCGCTCCTCCGGACTTCGCGACCTTGACCGTCACGAAGGCCGGTGCCGGCGGCGGAGCGATCAGCAGCGCACCATCCGGCATCGACGGCTGCACGGGCACCTGCAGCGCCGGGTTTGTCTCCGGCAGTCAAGTGACACTGACCGCGACCCCGTCAGGCGGCGCGACGTTCGCCGGCTGGAGCGGCGCCTGTGGAGGAACCGGCGGCTGCGTCGTTACCATGAACGGGGCACAGTCGGTCACGGCGACGTTCGACCCGCCACCGGTGACGACGGCGACGTTGGCTCTCGTCAAGACCGGCGGCGGCGCCGGCACGGTGACGAGCAGCCCGGGCGGTCTCGATTGCGGCCCGACCTGCAGCGCGACCTTTCCGGTGGGCAGTCAGGTGACGCTGACGGCGAATCCGGCCGGCGGGTCGACGTTTGCCGGCTGGAGCGGCGGAGGGTGCGGTGGAACCGGCAACTGTACGACGACCATGGCCGGCGACCAAACGGTCGTGGCGCAGTTCGACGCGGCCCCCGATCTGGTTCGGCTTACTGTGGACAAATCCGGCCCAGGCGACGGAGTCGTTCAGAGCGATCCGGGAGGCATCGACTGCGGAGGAACTTGCAACGCCGGATTCCCCCGAGGCACCACAGTGACCTTGAGAGCCACGCCGTTCGAAGGGTCGAACTTCGACGAGTGGCGAGACGGCTGTGAAGGAGGCGAGCTGTGCACGCTGGTGCTGAACGGTGATCGGCGCGTCGAGGCCCGGTTCAGGCGGAACGATTGAATCCGCTCAGGTGCCGCTGGCCGCGGGCGCGGAGGAGGTCCGCAATTCGCGGAAACCCAACATGCGTCCGATGGGGGCGCTGGTGCGGTGGTTGGCGATGCGGATGGTCTTGCCGAGGATCGGCAAGTGAAACGCCGATCCGACCTTGGGCGACTGCCCGATGCGGATCACTTCGTGGGCCGATTCCGCCAACAGTTCTTTGGCCGCCCGGTCCGACGTGCCACGAGGCACGAAGGTTTCCAACTCGTCGATCGCGAACTTCGACAACCCCAGCGTATAACACCAGGTTTCATCGGGACGCTGCTGGTCGTCCTGCGCCACCAGCACGTGATCGTCGACCACGAAGGCCGTGAGAACCCGATCCTTCCAATCGGACGGGTTCAGATACTGCTGTGTGATGATGTCGTAGGCGGTGCCTTGTGTGAGCAAGGTGAGGCCCCGCGCCACGCGCGCGGCGAAGAGGATCGTATCCGGCATGTCGCGCGGCGGCATGACCGACGGGGCGACGGCGCCGATCAGGTCGTGTTCCCACGCCAGCTGCTCTTTGAAGCCGGCCGTATGGGTCGCGGGCAGGGGAATGACGACGTGCGCCGTCCAGGGGCCGTGGGTGAGTTGCCAGGATTCCGGCGCGCCTTCCTCGGTCCGGACGATCAGCGGTCCGCCGTATTCGGCGTCGTACCAGGTTTTCAATTCGTCCGGCTGGGGCGCCACGCCGCGATAGCCGATGAAATAGAGCGGGGGGCGTTTGGACGATGGTTTCGGCGCTTTCTTTTTGATCCGCATGACGTCTCACTCACGATTCAACACGCATCACTCACAACTATGCTTTGCCGGTTTTTTTGGCTTTCCGGCGATCCTCCGGATTCAGCAGCCGTTTGCGCATGCGCAAGTTCTGCGGCGTGACCTCGAGCAATTCGTCGGGGCCGATATATTCCAGCGCGAATTCCAGCGACATTTCACGCGGGGGCGTCAGGACCAGCGCCTCGTCGGAACCGGAGGCCCGCATATTCGAAAGATGTTTTTCTTTGCAGACGTTCACGTCGAGATCCTCGTCGCGGCTGTTCTCGCCCACCACCATGCCGCGATAGACGTCCACGCCGGGGCCGATGAACATGGCGCCGCGTTCCTGCGTCATGAAGATGGCATAGCCGGTGCTGGTGCCGTCCTCGTAGGCCACGAGTGAGCCGTGGGTGGCCACCGTGAGTTCGCGTTCCTCCGCCGGTTCGTAGGCGACGAAGACGTGGTGCATGATGATGGTGCCGCGTGTCTTGGCGACCAAGAGATTCTTGAGTCCCATGATGCCGCGCGTGGGGATGTGGTATTCCAGGTGCATTTCGCTCGGCCCGGCGTCGGAATGGACGAGTTTCATGTGACGCAACTCGCCGCGGCGTTTGCCGAGTTCTTCGATGACGGTGCCCTGGTACGTCTCGGGCACCTGAATGGTCAGTTCCTCATAGGGTTCGAGGACTTTTCCGCCCTCCCGGTGGACGATCACCTC
>CAZWGW010000431.1:0-6357 GCA_964633565.1 uncultured Planctomycetaceae bacterium | reverse complement strand
CTTGACCCACGAGACGGACCGATATTCGGTGACGGATGGTTCGGAGAGAGCCTTTTCGTACGCGGCCCGCCAGGTCTCGGTGTTGGGGAACGTGACGCGGCCGTTGGCGAGCCGGCGGAGGTCGTCGATGATCGTGGCGGTCTTGGAGAGCGTGAAGTCGCGGAGCAGTGGGTCGGCGCTGCCCACGGCCTGTCTGACGAGGGAGACGAATTCGGCCCACGGTTCGTGGTCGGAAGTGGCAGACCTTCCCGCGCCACCGGTTCTGACAAATTCCGGCTCAATCCGTGCTGCATGTATCAGAGCCAATTCTTTAACCAGCCAGCCGGCCAGCACCGACTGTCCGAACCCGATGAGCGCCAGTTGTGTCTGGAGACCACCGGTAGCCCAGGCAATCGCCGCGGCAGCGATGCCGGCCGCAGCGACCTGCTGGCCGCGGCGATGCTGCGACGAATTCATTGCCTGGCCGTTCGGCCCGCGAGTTTCCATTCGACGGCGACTACCTCAATTTCCACGACAAATCAATCCTGCGATTCGGCGCCTATGCACGTGGGGCATCAGTTCCGTCCGAACCGCCGTTTGACCGTCACCAGAAACAAGCCGGCCTGCAGCCCGACCAAAATTCGCTCAAAGCCGTCAACGAAGCGACCCAGCACCGGCAGGGGAACGTCGCCGCTCGATTTCAGGAACGTGCAAACCTCCAGGCTGTGCAGCACGGCATTCACCACGTCCGACGCCACACCGGTCAGCACGTACAGCCCCGGAAACAGCAGCAGCACAAAGAACAGCAACCAGGCCAGGGCAACCGTCGACTGTTGCCCGTAGCCGCTCAGCCACCCGTAGAACGCCAGCAGCGACACGTAACTCCACGGTGGTGCCTGCCCGAGCCGCTGCATCTCCATCTCGCCGAAGTGGAAGTCTCCCGCCTCCTCATACTGCTCCTGGCCTTCGTAGTTTTTCCGCAACTGATGGTAGAGGCGGGCGACCACCGGGTACTCACCGGTTGAGCGAACATTGCGTTCGTCACGCACCGAGCGCCGGGTCGACCGGAATTGCGCCGGCTGTCGGTCCCACGTGGCACCGGAATAAGTGACCTTCGTCAGATCGCAATGGGCGAACCGGCATTCACCAACGTTGACTTCTCGAAAGTGGACGTCCTCGGGCCTTCCGAAAAATGCGTTGGAGAAGTCGCCGCCGGCATGCTCCCCTTTCCGAGTCACCTTCTTGATTTCTGCGAGGGTGTCGGTGTCCGGCGCTACCAGGGCTTCCTGGTGTTTGTGGACCCGGTCAACCTCCGTCTGTGCCGTTTCAATAGCAGCCAATTGGCGATCGAGGTCGCGGGCCACCTCCAGTGCGCGGGAAAAGCGGTTCGCCTGATCTGCGGTGCATCGCGTCGCGGTCACCTGATCCCGGCGTACACGTACGGCGGCCACGTCCTGCCGGGCCCGTTCTGCACGCTGCTGGCACTGCTCCACGAGCTTCGTCTGTGCAGGCGCGTCGTCCTGCAGCGTCCTGAGCTGCTCCTGCGCCGTCCGAAGCTCCTGACGCGCCTCTTGGATCGCATCGATCCGCTCCTTCAGGCCCCGGTAACCTTCAACTGCGGCCTTGGCATCCCTCTCATGGAGCTTCCTGTGATTCACCAGTTCCTGGTACTTCTGTGCCTGACTGCGAGTCCGCTTGAGTTGCTGGTCGAGCTCACTCTCACTGTGGCGGGCAATTTGAGCCTGGCCCTGGAGATCTTCGATCCGCTGACTCGCTCGGTCAAAGTCGTCCAGCCGCTGACCGAGTTTCGCACGTCGCTGAATTGCATCGTCGCGTCGTGAGGTCAACGCGATGATGGCGGGAGCAGAGGTGCCCGTCTTGAGCTTGCCTGTCGGGGTGAAGAATTGGCCATACCCATCGGCGATCTTGCGTTCCAGTGCGTCGGCGCCGGGACCGGAAACCTGCACCCCGAGCGCCTCCTGGATCGAGGCCCGCGTTCCGTCCGAGAAATGATCAATCTGAATGTGACCCTGGGTGGCCCAGAGAATCTGGGCGAGTCCCCAGTGGCGGTGGTCGCTGACCCCGCGGCCGGGTGGCTCTCCCGCAAGTAGCCGCTGCGTGTACTCATCGGCGGCCCGGCTCTCAGCCAGCGGAACGAAGCGCGAATCCTCCCAGCGACTGAGTTGCGACGACGCCGATCCGAGAAACTGCTTGTGCAGGCGATACCCGCCTCCAACAGGTGCGTGGCGTTGCAGTGACGCAGCGAGTGGATCGTGATGTGTTTGCGCAGTCCGGCGCGTTTCCGCACCCGGGCAAAGTAGCGGGTCGCGGAGGCCCTGGTTAACGGATGCGTCATCGGCTGGCCGGGAAACAGCCACTCCGGGGAGCGCACTTCCCTCCAGTAGTCGCGCAGCACCGGCAACAATCTCGGAGACAGGGGAACATAACGATCTTTCCAGTTTTTGCTCTGGCGGATGTGGATCATCATGCGGCCGCTGTCGACATCGGCGATCCTCAGGTTCAGCGCCTCGGAGACGCGCAGGCCGGCCGCATAGATGCATTGGAACAGGGCCAACTGCTTCCGGTTCTGGCAGGCGTTAAAGAACTGCGTCAGTTCCTCAAACGTCAGCACCACCGGCAGACGTTTGGGTTCCTTCGGGCAGGGGACTCCGTCCAACAGCGCGTGCCGCTGCAGCGTGACCTGGAAGAAGAACCGCAGCGCACACAAGTGGACGGTATAGGTCGACCACGCGACGCGACGCTGCTCAATCAGGTGCAGCAGGTACCGGCGCACGTGCTCCTGGCCCAGCCGGTCCGGCGGCTGGCCGCAATACTCGGCAAACGCCTGGACACAGGAGACATACAGTTGCTGCGTGCCGGGGGCGAAGTTTCGCAACTGCATGTCTTCGATCATCCGCTGGCGGAGAGGCGTCATGGGCCATGACTTTCGGACCGGAGAGGGCAGGCAGGACGGTCCCCAAACATGCCTCACAGAACCCCAGGGCGCAAATCGATTTAACCGGCACAATCGGCAGCACCGGACCCGGCACTGAGGGAGCCGAGTGTTCCCGGCGATCAACAACGGGTGAGCCAACCCCAAGCAATCGCTGACATGCCCAGCAACGAGCGCATTCACCGGGCAAGATTCTCCTTGACAGAACCCGCGCTCGCGGGTGGCAGCGGATGCCAGGCGCCTGCGGCGAACGCTTGAGATGTCAAGTTCCCGAGCACATTGCTCTGGAATCCGACGGAACCGCGATGCAGAACCGTCGCTGCGAAGAACGTTGCCCGCGCCTCGGAGTGTCTGCTATGGATCACCTAAAGTGCGATATGCGATCCAAGACAGACAGTGACAGCCAGCTCCCGGACAGTGAATCTGGCATCGATCCGTCGGGACTCCTCGTACTGAGCGGAGCATCGCTGCCACCTGCGTTCGGTGGACAACGGCCGTCGATCGCTCAGGATTTGCCGCGACTGATGCAGCAGGCGGTGCAGGCCTGGTTGTGCAAAACCCCCTCGCCGGCCACCCGCACGAACTACGCCCGCGACCTGCGCCAGTTCCTCGAGTTCCGCGGCATCCCACGGGCATGCCTGGATGAGCTGACGTCCGTACTGCCCTCACAGGTGGCGGCCTGGCGGGATCATCTGCAGCAGCAGGGAGCCGCCAACAGCACCATCCGCCGCAAGCTGACCGCCCTGCGGTCGCTGTTCTCATACCTGCAGGTCTACGGTTACACCGGAGCCAATCCGGCGCACGGCAAGTTCGTCAAAGCTCCTGCCGTCCCTCGTGATGGAAAGACGGTCGGCCTCTCGTCGCGCGACTGCCGCGCTCTGTTGGAGGCGCCCGATCCGTCAACACCCGCCGGCGTTCGGGACCGGGCGTTGTTGGGTGTCCTGGCGTATTCGGCCTGCCGGGTCGGCGAACTCGTCCGGCTCAGCGTCGGTGACTTCCAGATCCACGGCGCGCATCGAGTGCTGCAGATCTACGGCAAAGGTGGGAAGGAGCGGACCGTGCCGCTGCACCTGGAGGCAGTCGAGCGTCTGGGAACTTGGCTCGACGTGGCCGGCCTGCGCGAAGATCGCCAGGGCCCGCTGTTCCGTCCCGCGCACACCCCCCGAGGTGAAGGCCGTGACGGCTTCCTCCGCTCACACTTCACCACCCGGGCGATCCAGCGACTGGTCCGGCGGTACGCGCGCAGGTTGCGCCTCGATCCGGCAGTCACCGTGCATTCGCTGCGCGTGACGGCCCTGACAACGGCGCGTGAGCGCGGCGCGGACATTATCGACCTGCAGGACTTCGCCGGCCACGCCGACCCGCGCACGACACTCACGTACATTCGCACCCGCGACCGGCTGTCGAAATCACCCGCGTACGTCCTCAGCTACTGATCGTCCATCATCGAGTCGTAAGCCTCGGTCATGACTCGGCTTTCCAGTCCTCCTCCCGCGGAGCGGTTTAGTTCAATGTCCTTTTTGGATCGCCATGGCTGTGGCATGATGAGGCGTGGACGAACGCGCAATCCCGCAGCCGATCGATGAGGAACCGCAGACCAATTTCGGCATCAGTCTGGTGCTGGTATCCGGTGAGCGCCTCCCGGCTCTGATCCATGACGCCGGTGCCCACGCGAGCCGCCGATTCCTGGAGTTCTTCACCGCCCGGATTCGGAACCCCGGAACACGGGCGGTTTACGCACGGGCTGTGGGACGGTTCTGCGACTGGTGCTCCGGACATGGCATTCAGTTGGAGCAAGTCTCGCCGTTCATTGTCGGCGGTTACATCGAACAGCTCACCCGGCAACGGAGTGCGCCCACTGTCATACTGCATCTGGCGGCAATTCGCATGCTGTTCGAAGACCTGGTCGTCGGACAGGTGATCCCGGTGAACCCGGCCGCCTCGGTGCGCGGCCCGAAACACGTCGTCAAGAAGGGGAAAACGCCGGTGTTGTCAGCACAGGAGGCCCGGCTGCTGCTCGACTCCATCGATTGCACCCGCATCGCTGGGCTCCGCGACCGGGCACTGATTGCGGTGATGGTCTACAGTTTCGCCCGCGTGTCGGCCGTCATCGGCTTGGACGTGGACGATTACTTTCCGCAGGGTCGCAGGATGTGGTTCCGGCTGCACGAGAAGGGAGGCAAGCATCACGAGGTGCCCGCGCATCACAATGCCGAGGTGTACGTCGATGCCTACCTGCAGGCCGCCGGCATCGGCGAAGAGCGGAGGTTGCCGTTGTTCCGGACAGTTTCGCGGAATCGTCAACTGACCGGGCGGCGGATGCATCGCGCCGACGTGCTGCGGATGGTCAAACGCCGGGCGCGGCAGGCCGGCCTGCCGCCGCACATTGGCTGCCACACGTTCCGTGCGACGGGAATCACGGCGTACCTGGAAAACGGCGGTTCTCTCGAGCACGCCCAGAGAATCGCCGCCCACGAATCGGTCCGGACCACGAAACTCTACGACCGCACGAGCGACGCGGTGAGTCTGGATGAGATTGAGCGGATCGTTATCTGACACGAAGGTCCAGGGCAATTCGCAGCGTGGTTGCCGGCCGCGTGCGAGTCCGTCGCACTCAGCGCCGAAACCAGAGTCGCAGCAGGATCAGTCCGAGCAGGACCGTGGCTGACTGCTCGGGGTAGCCCACAATCAGCGTGGCGATGATGAGGAAGAATGGAACGAGTTCCATGGGCGGTCTCCCCCAGCGGATGAAGTGTGGTCGCGGATTGCCATAGCACACATCCGACGCATTGTCACGGACCGCCTCCGGGCCACACTCCCGCCAATCGCGTCTGCCGTCGTCGGAGCGGTCATCGTCGGGGCTCACCTACGGGCCCCCGACGAGGACTGCGGAGACGCACGGCAGCTCGGCGCCGCGTGCAGCACCTCTTCAAAGTCCGCGTCTGCCGTTGTGGGAGCCGATTCGCCGGGCTCAGCACCTATCGCCGGTCGTGCTTCGGACGATTTCACCGAAGCGTCGAACGGCGGGCGGCCGAGTGGATTCGGCGTGTCGGATCGAGGCAGTGTTAGCGCCGATCAATTGTACGCTCAGGACTCGGCCACATCGGCTCCGAGGATGTCCTTGCTCATTCCAACCGTCATGCGTTCACCGCACCTTGATTTCTGGGACGCCTCCTGGGAGAGAACTGCCTGCAACGCTGTGCGAAGCCGACTCCCGGTCCCAATTACTGAACTGTTGATGGCACAGTCCTTGCGCGGCGGATGCGAGCGGAATCATCGCTACCTCTGGCAACCACTGCGCCTCTCTGCGACAATCATGTGATACCGGTTTCAGGCACCCCGCGCCGCCGCAACGGTGGATGGGTCGCCCCGCGTGGAAGGTTGGCGTCCTGCCGGCAGGGCCGCCACGACATGTCCGATGTCAC
>CAZWGW010000430.1:0-6372 GCA_964633565.1 uncultured Planctomycetaceae bacterium | reverse complement strand
TGCTCCGGGATCTGCTGCAGCATCTGGACCACCTGTTCATAGTCATGTTTGCGCATGCACTTCTGCGCCGCTTCGAACAGCGACGTCACATTGCTCGCCGTGATCGACACCGCCGCTGCAACCTCCGCCCCCTTCTCCGTCTTGACTCCCTGCGTCGCTTGCGGCTTGGTCGGACCCTCAACTGCGCGCGGCGCCTTGACGCTCTCTCGCGCCGCCTCCTTGCCGGTCGCTACACCCGCGTCCTTCAACAGCGCCGTCACTTCGTCCGCAACTGCCTTCAGCGATGGATAGCGCTCCGCGGCTTTCTTTGCCATCATCCGCGCGCACAGCGCCGCCACCCTTGGATCGACCCCCTTGCGCAGTTCCGTCACCGGTGTCGGCTCCTTCGTCAGGATTGCTCCGATCACCGCCGTCACGCCTCCTCGAAACGGCAATTGTCCCGTGAGCAGTTCGTACAGGATCACGCCGAGGCTGTACTGGTCCGCCGCCGGGCCGATCTTCGCCTGGTCCCCCTCGACCTGTTCGGGCGACATGTAGGCGGGCGACCCGACGATCATGCCGCTCTGTGTCAGCCGCGACGCCTCCTCGCGCTGCGTCCTCCGGGCGAGGCCGAAGTCCATCACGATCGGCTCCCCCTTCTCGTCGATCATCACGTTGCCCGGCTTCAGGTCGCGGTGGATGATCCCGTGCCGGTGCGCTTCGTCGAGCGCCAGCGCCAGCTTGCGGATGATGATCAGGATCTGCCGCTCCGCCTGCGGCTTGTCGGGCTGGATGTAGGCCGACAGCGGCCGCCCGGCGATATAGGCCATCGAGATGTAGTGCTTGCCGCCGATCTCGCCGACGTCGTACACCGGGCAGATGTGCGGGTTGCGCAGCGTCGCGGCCGCCTTGGCCTCGCGATAGAATCGCTGCAGCAGTTCGCCGCTCTCGTCTTCGTCGAAGCTCGGCGTCTTGAGCGCGACCTTGCGTTCGAGCTGCGTGTCCTCGGCGAGGTAGACGGTCCCCATCGCGCCGCTGCCGAGGGGCTTCAGCACGCGATAACGGCCAAACCGTTCCGGCAACCCCTGGATCAGCGTCGCTTTCGCATCTCCCGCGACGCGCCGGGGAATGAGCGTCTCTTCCCCCTGTGCGGCGATCGATCGCGTCGAAGCCTCCGGAGGAGGCGGGAGCGTCGCCTGGACAGGTTTCAGTCCTGCCATCTCGCCGAGTTGTTCGGCCGTGGCGATGAACGACTCCAGTTCGGCGGCGATGTCGGCATGTTGCGCCAGGAACTGCTGCCGATCGACCGGCTCGCCCCGGTCAACCCGCTCCATGTACTCGGCGAGCGCCGCCTTGACGCGCGGGTCCTGCGGCTCGGTGGTTTGACGTGGATCGCTCATCGAAGCATCCCATTGAAAACGATGTAGCCCGAAGCGTCAGCGAGGGACCGAACGTCACTCGCCACGCCGCCCCTCGCTGACGCTTCGGGTTACGATGGTCGCCGCGTCATTCATCCAATAATCTCCGCATCTCCTTCATCCCCCGCTTCATCAGCCATACCAGGGCATCCTTCGTCATCCCCGTGTGGGCACACAGTTGTGCCAGCGTCCACCCTTCCAGGTAGCGCAGCCGCAACACTTCCCGTTCCTCCTCCGGCAATTGCTCCAATGCCCGCGCCAGCCGCCGGGCCTCCTCCCCCTGCATGGCCCGCTGGCTGGGAGACGTCTGCCGCGCGGCGCCGACGTCGCGCTCTCCGAGCGCTTCTTCGCGACCGGCTGCGCGCTTCTGCGCCTGCAACTGATCGCGGACGGCGTTACGGACGTTGTGTTCATGCACTTCCTTCAGCCACGCCACGAACTGTGGCACCTCGTCCCCCTGAAACTCGGCGATTCGCTTGTGAACGGACAGGCACGTTTGCTGCACGAGGTCGGAGGCATCGAGTCGGGCGCCGATCCGCGGGTCAAGCTGCTGTTGGGCCAGTGCCCGCAGGAGGTCGCGGTGGCCATTGAGCAGTTCGCCCAAGGCTTCGCGGTCTCCCTCACGGGCGCGACGGATCAGGTCGGCAAGGACGGCGTCGGATTCGTTCACAGTCGGCCGCTGCCCGTCTGAGTAACAAGCCCGGAGGTGAATGCCGCGAGCGTGAGAATCCGGGAAGAATCCCGGAATCGCAGGACCACGCGCCTGCGCGGCGGAAGGCATTGTGTCGAAAGAGGTAAGGCCGGGGCAAGTGCGCCGGGCGGCATGGAATCAACTGGCTTTGAAACACAGAGGCACGGAGGGCACTGAGTTACGATCGGCCGAACACAATCGCTCTGTAAACTCTGTGGCTCTGTGTTATCAATCCCGTTCACGCCGTCTCAATCCGGGCTGCCTCCTCCAGGTTCAGGTCCTTGATCGCCTGCTCGCGGATACGGTACTTCTGGATCTTGCCGGTCACCGTCGTCGGGAACTGATCGACGAACTGCACGTACTTCGGGGTCTTGAACCGCGCCAGTTCTGCCCGACAAAACTCGCGGACCTCTTCCTCCGTCAGCGCCTGGCCGTCGCGGAGCTTGACGCACGCCAGGATCTCTTCGCCGTACTTGCGGTCCGGAACGCCGACGACCTGCACGTCCTGAATGGCCGGATGCTGGTACAGCCGCTCTTCGACCTCGCGCGGATAGACGTTCTCGCCGCCGCGGATGATGAGGTCCTTGATCCGGCCGGTGATGCGGAAGTAGCCGTTCGGCTCGCGCACGGCGAGGTCTCCCGTGTGCAGCCAGCCATCGGCATCGACCGCCTCGGCCGTCTTTTCCGGCAGGTTGTAGTAGCCGAGCATGTTGCAGTGGCCGCGGCAGCACAGTTCCCCCGGCTGGCCGTCGGGCAGCGTCTGCCGCTTCGCCGGGTCGATGATCTTCACTTCGACGCCAGGGAGCACCGTGCCGACCGTGCCGACGCGTAATTCCAGCGGATCATCGGTCTTCGTCTGCGTGATGAGGGGGGATGCTTCTGTCTGACCGTAGCCGATCGTGATCTCGCGGGCCCCCATCGACGTCGTGACCCGCTTCATGAGTTCGATCGGACACGGGCTGCCGGCCATAATGCCGGTGCGGAGCGACGTGAGGTTGCGCTGCGGGTAGTCGGCATGTTCCAGCTGCGCGATGAACATCGTCGGCACGCCGTAGATCACCGTGCAGCGCTCAGTTTCGATTGCCCGCAGCGTCGCGGCCGGGTCGAAGCTCTCCGCCGGGAAGACCATCGTCGAGCCGTGGACGATGCAGCAGAGCGTCCCGAGCACACACCCGAAACAGTGATACAGCGGCACCGGGATGCACAGCCGGTCGCGGTGGTCCATCCGCTGGTTGGCGCCGGCATAGTACGCATTGACGAGGATATTCCGGTGCGACAGCATCGCCCCCTTGGGGCGGCCCGTCGTGCCCGAGGTGTACTGGATGTTAATCGGGTCGCTCTCCGAGAGCTGCGCCTCGCGTTCCGCCAGTTGGGCGGGTGTGACGTCGATTTGCCCCAAGAGGAAATCCAGCCAGTTGAGCATTCCCGCAGGCGTACTCCCGTGCGACGGACGAAGGGAGATGATCCACTGCAGACGGGGCGTCGCCGCACTTTGCAAATCTCCCGGGGCCGACGACGCCAGTTCCGGGCAGACTTCATTCACGGCGGCGACGTAGTCAGTCGACTTGAACCCGTCGATCAGCGCCAGGCCGCGCACGTCCGACTGCTGCAGCGCGTACTTCAATTCGTAGGTTCGATATGACGGATTGATCGTCACCAGCACTACGCCGATCCGCGCGGTGGCGAACTGCAGGAGCACCCACTCCGGACAGTTCGTGGCCCACACGCCGAAATGGTCCCCCTTCTCGAAGCCGAGGGCCAGCAGGGCGCCGGCGACGTCGTCCACCTGGCGGTCGAACTCGGCCCACGTGGCGCGGATGCCGGGCTGGCAGTAGACGCAGGCGTCGCCGTCGGGAAAACGGCGGGCTGTTTCGCGGAGGACCTGGCCGATCGTGAGGCCGTCGACCCAGGGGGCGGGGGCTTGCGACATGTCGGGTCCGTGTGGCGCTGCCACGGCGAATGGAGTTTACGTGTGGGGGCCGAGGGAGATGCGCTGGATTATATGCGAGAGTCCCGATGGAAGGGATACTGTCTGCGGTCGGACGCCTGTCGTAAAATGGGATGTGGGCCACGCCACCTGCCGCCATGTCAGACGCCGTCATCCTGTCTGCCTGCCGCACGCCGATCGGGAAATTCCGCGGCGCGCTCGCGTCGTTGCCGGCGACTGAGCTCGGTGCGGTCGCCGTCCGAGCGGCCATTGAGCGCGCGGGTGTCGATCCGGCGGTCGTTGATGAAGTAATCCTGGGAAATGTCCTGTCCGCTGGACTCGGCCAGGCCCCCGCGCGGCAAGCAGCGCTCCAGGCCGGTCTGCCTCCCACGGTCGCGGCCCTCACGATCAACAAAGTCTGCGGGTCGGGCCTGAAGGCGGTGATGCTCGCGGCACAGGCGATTCGCGCGGGGGATGCGCGGATCGTCGTCGCGGGCGGCATGGAGAGCATGAGCCGCGCGCCGTGGCTGCTGTCGCGCGATGAACCGGCGCTCGGCGAGCGCAAACTGGTCGACGCCATGCTGCATGACGGCCTCGTCTGCGCGATGAGCGGGCGCTCAATGGGCGACATTGTGGACGGACTGGCGGCGGCGGACGGAATCACACGCGCGGAACAGGACGAGTTTGCGCTGGAGAGCCACCGCCGCGCCGTGAACGCGAACGAGCGGGGCGAGTTTGCCGGTGAGATCATCCCTGTGCCGGTACGGCGTGGCAAAGAGACGGTGACCGTTTCGCGCGATGAAGGGCCACGCGCGGAGTCGAGTCTCGCGGCGCTGTCGGGACTGAAGCCGGTGTTTCGAGCGGACGGCACTGTGACCGCCGGCAATGCGTCGATGATCAGCGACGGTGCGGCCGCGCTTGTCGAGGCCTCGCGCGAAGCTGCCGAACGACTGGGACGCCGGCCGCTGGCGCGGATCGTCACGTACGCCACGAGCGGCGGCCCGCCGGAGGACCTGTTTATTGCGCCGGTCGGAGCCGTCCACAAGTTGCTGGAGCGTGCCGGGCTGAGCGTGCCCGACATCGACCTGTTCGAGATCAACGAGGCGTTTGCCGCGCAGATGCTGGCCTGCCTGCGCCGCCTGGGGCTGGCGGCCGATCGCGTCAACGTTCGCGGCGGAGCAATTGCGCTCGGTCATCCGATCGGAGCCAGCGGCGCGCGCGTGTTCGTCACGCTGCTGGGTACAATGCAAGAGCGCGGTGCGCGATATGGTGTCGCGGCACTCTGTCTTGGCGGCGGCAATGCCGTGGCCCTTCTCGTCGAGCGTGAAGCTTCCGGCGAGCGGCGGGCGTGAGCCCGCTGGATGGACGCACACCGCACGCGCCGCGATTCCGTTCCTGCGCTGCCACTGTTCGCGCCGCACGACGCCCTGTGGTATCGTGGCACGCATGCCGCTGTATCGATTCGCTCCGGTTATTCTCGCCGTCGTCTCGACGCCCCTCCGCGCCGATGATGCCGCCGATCGCGAGTTCTTCGAGCAGCGCATCCGCCCGGTCCTCGTGCGGCACTGCTACGAGTGCCACGCCTCCGTCAGCGTCGCCGTCAAAGGGGGCCTGCTGCTCGACAGCCGCGAGAACCTGCAGCGCGGCGGTGAAAGCGGACCGGTGATCGTCCCCGGCAAGCCGGACGAAAGTCCCCTGATTCAGGCCATCCGCTACGAGGCGCTGGAGATGCCGCCGAAGGGGGAACTCCCCGCGTCGGTCATTGCCGATTTCGAAGAGTGGGTCAAACGCGGCGCACCCGATCCCCGTGACGCCCCTCCGGACCGCACTCAGGTCGCCGCCGAATTCTGGGAGGGCCAGTACGCCGAACGGAGTGACTGGTGGAGCTACCGCCCGGCCGTCGAACCGGCGGTGCCTGACGTTCACAACGCGGCGTGGTCTGATCAACCGATCGACCGCTTCATCCTGGCGAAGCTGGAAGAGCACGACCTTGCACCGGCGCAGCGTGCCGGCGCGACGACACTCATCCGCCGGCTCACGTTCGCCCTCACGGGTCTGCCGCCGCGCCCCGCAGAGATCGACGCCTTCCTTGCCGACGACTCGGCCCAGGCGTGGTCGCGGCTCGTCGATCGACTGCTGGAGTCGCCACACTTCGGCGAGCACTGGGCGCGGCACTGGATGGACGTCATCCGCTACACCGATACCTACGGCTACGAATGGGACGTGCCGGCCAAGGGGGCCTGGCGCTATCGCGACTACCTGACGCGGGCGTTCAACGACGACGTGCCGTTCGACCAACTGGTCCGCGAGCAGCTCGCGGGCGATCTGTTGCCCGAGCCCCGGATCAACCGTGCCGC
>CAZWGW010000429.1:1121-6375 GCA_964633565.1 uncultured Planctomycetaceae bacterium | reverse complement strand
CGGCCTTCCACTGGTCAGTCAAAACGCGAAAACGCGACTCAAGTTCACCGTTTGCACGAGGCGGCTCCTGTTCACGTTCAACACGCGCCACAAGCGCACCGGAGGCGTCGCGAATCTCAATGACGTCATCGTCGCCCGCTGCCAGCACGTCGCCGACCGGCGTCTGCGAAGTCTCCTCTGTAAGGACAAACGTCGACATTGTCAGAACTCGCTCGTTCACGCCCCTGCCCGCAGTCTCCCGTGCATTGTAGCAGTCGGGAGGGCTGAACTCGCCATTTCGCCGGCGAAATGGCGCGACGAGACGCCTTGGCTCATTCGTCGAGGCACCGCATCGCCAGTTCGAACGCGGCCACGACCGTCTCCGCCCTCACGTTGTCCCGCCCGATCGGGCCGAAGTCATGTCGCTCGTGAAGGACGTGGGCCTGACCGAGCATCGCCGCCGCAATGTGGACGAGTCCCGCCGGCTTGGCCGGAGTCCCGTCGGGCCCGGCGACGCCCGTCACGGCAATGCTCAATGGCGCGTGACCATTCACCTGCGCGAGCGCTCCTTTCGCCATTTCGATCGCCACCGGTTCGCTCACAGCGCCGTGTTCCTCAATCAATTGGCGCGGCACTCCCAGTTCCTGCTCCTTCGATTCGTTCGAGTAGACGACGAAGCCGCGGTCCAACACGCGCGACGATCCGGGGATCGACGTCACGGCCGCAGACAGCAGGCCGCCCGTACACGATTCGGCGAACACGACGCGCACTCCCCGTTCCAGGCATCGCTGGAGTAACCGCTCCGCCGACTGAATGATCCGGGGAGGAAGCAGCGGACTCTGTGTTTCCATACAGTGCACCTCACTTCACGCCCGCCTCTGCCTCGCGGATCAACCCCTCCAGCGCCCCGTCAATCGCCCTCTCCCCCGGACCACCCAGCCATTTGTGCCGGATCACGCCGCGGTGGTCGATGACGTACAGCGTTGGTGTGGCGGAGACGTTCCAGCGGGCGGCAATCGGTCCCTGGCCCAGGTCCCCCGGGTCCGCGAATGTCCGCCAGGTCAGGTTTTCCTTGTCCATCACGGCCTTGAGCTGCGCCGGTTCCAGGCCGCTCATGCTGACGCCGAGCAGGGCGAACGGCTTGTCCTTGAGGTTCGTTACGAGCGACCGCTCGTGAGGCCATTGGCCCCTTCAGGTGAGTCAATACTCGGACCAGAAGTCGAGGTACTCCGCACCAAACAGGTCGGTAAACTTTCTCGCCTGTTGTGGCTCGTCGCGGAGTAAGGCGAGTCGTTGCAGCCGATTGCTCAGGAAATGAGCCAGCGACAGGCAGGCAATCCCCTGTACGTCGCGATGCGGGTTCTTCTCCAGAACCGCGCGCAGAAATGTCTCGTACTCCCGGCAGAAGCCGTACGAAATTCGCTGGCAGGTAGGGCCGAGTTTGTCGCTCTGCAGATGATCTCGCTGCAGGAGCACAAACGCCCGGCCCAGTGCTTCATCGCGCCCGACGAGTTCGACCGGCCAAGGCGTGGTGTTCACCTGCCAGACCGCATGCAGCAGGGCGTCGACTGCGACCGGGTTCTGGGGGTACTTCCCGGCCAACTCCACGAAGCGCAGCGCAAGCTGGTTGCGGAGCCGGTATGTCCGGCCGACGAACTGCATCCGCTCCTCGCCGGTCAGCTTGCGGCCGGCGGAGGAGGCGAGTTGGTATTCCTTGAGCAAGGCCTGGTACTGGTCGACGGGCTGTCCGTCGTCGCCAGTCGCGTCGCCTGTGAACACGAGTGCGGCAGCGACAACTCCGGCAAGAAAGTTGCGCATGCAGGCCTCCTCGGATCAGCGGGATGATTGAACGACGAGTATAGCCGAAGTGAGTTCGGGTCGCAGTGCCGACTCAGACCAGGTAAGGAATGTAGCGCCAAGTGCGTCGCATGTATTCGAGATACGGATCGCCTAACGTCTCCACAAGGACGCGCTCTTCGACCTGCACGCGGCGCGCGAACGCCAGCATCGGGATGACGGTGACAAACGCCATGCTGGCGATGTTCGCCAGGCAGCAGCCGACCCCCAGAAACAGCGCCATGCCGGCCGTATAGGAGGGATGGCGGACCCAGCGGTACAGCCCGCGCTCGACGAGCGCCTGGTCGGGATCCACGGCGATTGCGACCTTGAAATACCGGCCCAGCATGCGGAAACAGTGACGACGTGCGAGGCTCCCCGCGATGGCGACGACAATCCCCGTGGCGAATAAAGCCTCTGAATGCGGCAGGCGGAGCGCCGGGACAGGCAGAAACGCCACGGAGAAGGCCAGCAGAAGCGCCGCGGCCTGCGAAGTCATCAACGCGTAGAGCGTCCCTGCATCCTGCGGCCGGCGCGCTAACTCGCGTGACTGCCAGGTCAGGACCACCTCAGGCCACCCGGCCCACAAATAGACAAGCCAGAAGACGACCGCATACCAGCCCTGGAAAGGCAACGGCACATTCACGCCGAATTTCCTCCGTGCGGCGGTTGAGGTCCGTGAATAGTCTGCACACAACCGGGCGTCAGGACCGGCTATCTCAGCAGGATCTGCGTCATGCCCTCATCTTCCCACACAAACCAGTCAAAAGCTCGTCTGAACCTGCGCGCATCACTCAGACTCCTGCAACCCCCGACAATCGTGTAAACTCCCCTTCCGTGCGAGCACTGTCCGGGCCGCGGCCGAAAAACATCGATCGAGGGATGAGACGATGCCAGGTGGTCGTGGTCACGCATTTCCGCTCTCGTCCACGTCACGTCGCCGCCGGCAGATCGTGCTCCGCCACGATCCCGCGACGGACCCCGGATCGACGTCGGTGGCCGCCGAGGACGATCCGTTCGTCCTCGATCCGCCCGCGCCGGACGGTGGATTCCCCCCGGCCGCCGGCGAAATCGACGACCCGGCCGCCGGCGATGAGCGGATCACCCGCGTCCTCGCCGCGCGCGACCCGCGGTCGTGGCTGATCGTCGGCGAGAGTTTTCTGCAACCGTCGCCGGAAGGCCGCGACTGGCCCGGCTGGATCGACCGGTTCACCACGCAGTTGCGCGGCCCGTTCGGCCGCCGCCGGGACGCCGTCGTCGACGCCTGCTGCGCCGGCAGCACGCTGGCCGAAGTCCGCGCCCGGCTGGAGACGTTGTCCGCTGCGCCGCCGGCCGACGTCGTGCTGCTCCTGTGTGGTCCCGCCGACGCACGGGCCGGAGTGGCCGGGCTGACGCGGTTCGAATCACATCTGAATGCCGTCGTCGGCCAGTGCTGCGCATCGGGCGCGGCCGTCGTCGTGGGGACGTCACCCGTCCCCTGGCACGGCCCGGAAGATGTCTGCGACATAATCGCCCGGCCAGCAGGACATGGCGGCTGTCGGGTGCGAACCGCGCCACATACGGATGGAACCCGCGCGAGTCGTCGCAGATCGTGAGCGGCTGTGCCGCGGCGCTGCCGCCGATTCCAAGCGTGGCGAACAGCACGATGACGTGTGAAGGTCGCATGCGCCGTCCCTCTGGAAAAAAGGGTCGTCCCGCCAGCACTCACCAATGGTATCGTGCGCCAAGCGGGATGTATAGACACGCGATATGTTACGTCCTGTCACGCGCGGGTGTGGCTGGGGTGCGCGTTGATTTCGCAATGCCCACGCCCCCGACGGCACTCCAAGGTGTCAAGAAGCGTGCAACGTCACAACCCGAGTCGTCGCACTGGGGCTGACACGTCAAGCCTCTTGCCATCGTCATTCTCGTGGTCCGCGCACGATTTCGATTGCCGGCGTCACACGCGCCCCAGCCACCCCGCGCAAACCGAATCATCAGTCTCTTCTTGCTTTCCGCTTTCCACTCCCGTGCGGCGCGCCCCCTCTCTCGTTACACTGCCCCCTTCGCACGCTCCGCCCCAACGTACCCGCCTCTTCGCGCGTCCTTTGCGGCTCCGCGACTCTGCGTCAGCGTGGGTGGCTGGGGTGCGAACAGACTTTTGCCACTTCGACGCCCGCGAGGGCACACGCAGCCGCCAGCAAACACTTGACGTCACAACCCCAGTACGTTGATTCACCAACCATGCCCGAACAAACCGCCTCCCCCCGCAGCGGCAACCTGCAGATCGGCGATCAGTGGAACGCCATCACCATCATCGCCCGCTCGCAGACGCACCCCCTCAAGGCCGTCTGCGAACTGGTCGAAAACGCCATCGACGCCCACGCCACCGACATCCACATCGTCCGCCGCCACAAACAGGGTCGCACGTACCTCGAACTGTGGGACGACGGTAACGGCGTCAAGCTCGACGCGAACGGCGACCCCGATTTCAGCCGCATCGCCACGCACGTCTGCGACTCGACGAAACGCCACCTCGACGCCGCCGACCGCACCGGCGTCCACGGCGAGTTCGGCATCGGCCTGCTCAGCTTCTGGAGTCTCGGCGACGAACTCCTCATGGCCTCTCCCGGCAAGGACGGCGCCCTCCAGGAAATGGCCCTGCAGCGCGGCCAGCGGCAATACACCGTCCGACCCGTCCGCGGCGAACTCCCCTCCGGCGGCACCCGCGTCATCGTCGGCCCGCTGCTCGACGCCACCCGCACCATTGTCACCGGCGAAAAGCTGCAGCGCTACCTGGCCGCCGAACTGCGCGACCGCATCCGCAACACCGGCGTCCACGTTCACATCACCGACAAAGTCGCCCGCAAGCAGTTCGTCGTCGTGCCGCGCGAGTTCGACGGCGACCGGCTCGAACTCCCCACGCTGCTCCCCGCCGCCCAGGCCGACGTGCAGGTGGAACTCTACATCCGCTCGATGCCCGGCGGCCCCGACTCCGGCGTCGCCGTCTGCAAGGACGGCACCCGCGTGCTGCGACACCTGACCGAACTCGACGCCTTGGACCACGCCCCGTGGACCGACGGCCGCCTCGAAGGGGTGTTCGACTTCCCCGCCTTCAACCTCGCCCCCGGCACGCGCAGCGGCATCGTCCCCGATGAATGTCTCGACGCGTTCGTCACCGCCGTCCTGGAACTGGAGCCGGCCGTCCTCGCCGCCGTCGAGCAGTGGGACCAGGCCGAGTCCGACAAGGCGAGCCGCCAGATCCTGAAGCAGGTCCACAAGGCGTTCGTGCACGCCCTGCGCGAACTGCCGGCCAACGAATACCTGTACTTCGATCTTCCGCAAGACCACGCCGTCCCGCAGGCCGGCGGCCGTGCCGGCGACACACTCACCGCCGCCGCCCGCTCCGTCAGCGGCCCGGTCAGCGAAGCGGAGCCGGTCCTCTTCCCGCCGGAACCCG
>CAZWGW010000429.1:0-1111 GCA_964633565.1 uncultured Planctomycetaceae bacterium | reverse complement strand
CGGTCGTCGCCATCCGTCCGCAGACCGCCCGGCGGAACCTCGGCGAGAACTGTCTCCTCTCCGCCACCGCCTGCGACGCCGCCGGCGTCCCCGTCGCCGATGGAGTCCAGTTCCACTGGCAGATCGTCGAAGGGGACGGCACGTTCGCCGAACTCGACGGACCCCGTTGCCGCGTCACTTCCGACAAGGTCGGCCGCCTCTCCGTGCAGGTCACCGTGCAGCAGGCCGACATCGAAGTCTCGGCCGGCGCGACGGTCAAGTTCTTCGACGGCAGCGAAGAAGAGCCGGACAAGAACCGCGGTCTCCCCTCATACCGGCTGGAAGCGGTCCGCGGCGCCGCCTGGCGATCGCGTTACGACCTGCCGAAAAACGAGATCGTGATCAACTCCTCGCACCGCGATTTTCTGGCGAGCAAGCAGAGCGGCGCCAAGCACCGCCGCTACATCGGCAAGCTGTACGCCAAGGAAGTGGTGCTGATCAACTTCCCGCACGAGTCGGCGGCGGAGGTGATGGAAAGGTTGATCGAGGTGATGCTGCGGACAGAGGATGCGCTGTGAGGCGCAGCCGGTCGATGGAGCAAGATCTTTCTGCGGCTGTGAAAACGACGGCAGGAACACTAATCTCCACTAATCACCACTAATGAATTACGTGGTGAGTCTGACTGTGGATGTCAGGCTCGACGACCGGCCAGACATGAATTAGTGGAGATGAGTGTATAATTTTCGAAAGATCCATTTCCTAATCCGAAAAAGATTCCAATACTATTACTACCAAAGTTCGCGACCGCAATATCCAATTGTTGATCTTGATTGAAATCTCCAACAGCAATCGAAATCGGTTGAGAAGAAGGACCAATTGAATTCGTTGCCGTTACTTGACATTTAATTTGTTTTCCAACATCAGCTGGACTTTGTGTTACGTAAGTATTAGTAGCTGTGGGTGCTGCGATTGATGCACCATCTCTAAACCACTCATAAAGATACGTAAGAGGAGGAGTAGTAGGATAAGCTACCCATGTTCCTGTGCTACATGAAAGTGTGGACCCTACTGCTGCAGTACCAGTTATTAAAGGTGCTACTGTATTGACAGGAGCACTAGTAGGAATAACAGC
>CAZWGW010000428.1:0-6379 GCA_964633565.1 uncultured Planctomycetaceae bacterium | reverse complement strand
ACGGCGCCCGGCTCCGGGGACATGTCGGTGTTCCGGGAGCTGCCGGAGCACGTTGAAGTGGGCCTGGGATGCGTCAGTTGCCAGCCGGGGCAGATTGATTCGCCGGAAACGATCGTGGCCCGCGTCGAGCAGGCGCTCGCGCATCTCGCGCCGGAGCGGATCACGCTCAACCCCGACTGCGGGTTCGCCCCCGGCTCGGCAGCGGTCGTCAGCATCGACGAGGTCTATACCAAGCTCAAGAACGAGGTTGAGGCCGCGCGGCGGCTGCGTGCGAAATATGCGTGAGTACAACTGCCCGGACACTGCCCGTGCCTGGGCGCCTGTGGCACGTCCTTCCGATGAAAATCACCCAGCTCGACACCTTCGTCATCGGCGACGGCCGGCAGATCGACCCGGACAAGGGGGGCGTGGAACCGCTCGCCTGCATCGAAGTCCACACCGATGAGGGGCTCAGCGGACTGAGCGAAGTGTTCCGCGTCCCTCCCGGCGTCGTGCTGGCGACAGTCGGCGATGAGCAATCGTTCTTCGGGCGGCTGCTGATCGGGCAGGAGCTGACACACCCGGAGCGGCTCTGGCAGCACGTGTGGGACAGCCTGCTCCACACCAACCGCCGCGGCTGGGAGATCATCATCCTCGGCGCTCTCGACATCGCCCTGTGGGACCTGTACGGTCAGCAACTCGGCTGGCCGGTGTGGCAACTGCTGGGGGGCGTGCAGCGCGGGCCGTTCCAGACGCCGGAGGAGACGCTCCCGGTGCACGTCACGCCGTACTGCACGATTGTCTCCGACGTGTGGGGCGGCGAGGGGATGTTCACGCAGCAGACGACTCGCGTCGAACGGCTCGCGCAGGAGGGGTACCGCGCGTTCAAGATCGAGCCGATGTTCTCGACGCCGCGCGACGTGGTGGAACTGACCTGCCGCACGCGGAAACTTCTCGGTCCGGGGCCGACACTGATGGTCGACGTCGGCTATCTGTTCAACGACGTCCCCACGGCCGCCCGCGTGTGCCGCGCGTTGGAGGAGTTCGACGTGTACTTCTTGGAAACGCCGTTCCCGGTCGACACGCCGGAACCGTACGCGCGGCTGGCGGCACAAACGTCGATCCCGCTGGCGATGGGGGAGCACGGCGTCACGCGGTGGGAGTTCGTGGACATGATCGACCGCGGCCGGGTGAGCGTGATCCAGCCGTACATGACGACCTGCGGCGGGCTCACGGAGGCGAAGCGGATCGTCGAACTGGCGCAAGCCCGTGGTGCGCTCGTCTGCCCCGGGAACTGGTCGACGCAGGTCCTCGGCGCGGCGACGGTGCACCTGGCGGCCTGGTCGCCGATCACCCCGTTCATCGAGTTCGCGCCGGCGGAGGCATACGATTCGCCGCTGCGGCGGGAGCTGCAGGCGGCGGGGTTCCCGGTCCGGAACGGGCGGATTGCGCTGCCGACGGAGCCGGGGATCGGTTACAGGATGCCGCCCGAAGTGAAGGACCGTTTCTGGATGTCGCCGCCGGACGGGCGGGTGCGGCATCAGCGTGCGTGAGCCGCTTCACGCGCGCCGCGCGCCGCACGCGCCCTTTGATGTTGCGCTTCGCGCGATTTGCCGGAAAAATCTCATAACCCGAGGCGTAAGTCCGGCGATTGGGCGTCGACGCAACTCAGCCCCTCGCTTACGCTTCGGGTTACGATGTCAATCGCCTCACGCCAAAAGCGCAACATCAAAACAGGCGCCGCCTGGTCGTCATGACCGACACAACTGCTGCGACCGGCTCAACTTGCCGTGATGCCATTTCGCCACATGACGGCACGGCCGCGCCCTGACTCACGGCGACCTATGCTTCCGGAGCCGATGGTCCGCGCCGTGCGCGGGAGCCCGGCCTCACTTCGCCCCTCATCCAGAAGCAGACGTTCCCATGTCGATGGCGATTGACACCCCCGCTCCGGTCGTGGCCAACCGCGGCTGGCTCCGCAGCCAGACGTTCGACCTCAACTTCATCGGCGTGGCGGCGATTGCCGCTCTGCTCACGGGGCTGGCCGCGATGTTCGACGCGTCGCTGTTCAAGGTGCTGCTGTTCCTCGACCTGTGGCTGCTCGGCTATCACCACGTCGTCTCCACGTTCACGCGGCTGGTGTTTGACCGGAACAGCCTCCGCGAGAACCGCTTCCTCGTCGTCGACCTGCCGCTGATCATCGCCTCGGCCACGCTGGCGGCCGTGCTGCTGTTCGGCCACTGGTTCCTCGCGACGGCGTACCTGTACTGGCAGTGGTTCCACTACGCACGGCAGAGCTACGGCATCGAGCGGGCCTACCGCCGCAAGGCGGACAGGGAGGCGTTCATCGACGACTACGTCACGACGCGGTCGCTGTCGCTGGTGCCGATCTTCGGCATCGTGTACCGCTCGTGGCAGGCGCAGCCGACGTACATCGGGATGGACGTCCGCTACCTGCCGATCCCGGAACTCGTGGTCTGGATCGTCGGCGTGCTGACGGTGATGGCCTGCGGGTGGTGGCTCGCGCAGTGCGTGCGGGCGGCGTATCAGGGACGGCTGGCGGGGGCCCACTTCCTGTACCTGGTGACGCACCACGCGATCTTCCTGACGGGGTACGTGCTGATCCCCGACATCACGAACGGCTGGCTCGTGCTGAACGTGTGGCACAACATTCAGTACATCATGTTCGTGTGGTGGTTCAACAACAACAAGTTCCGGGACCAGGTCGACCCGCAGGCGAAGTTCCTGTCGACGCTGTGCCAGAAGGACCACGTGTTCTCGTACGTGCTCCTGTGCGTCGGCGCTTCGACGGCAATCTATCTGCTGGTGCACCAGACAACCGGTTCATACATGGATAACACGATGATCCCGGCGACGGTCACGGCGATGATGATCATCAACTTCCACCATTACGTGGTGGACGGGATCATCTGGAAGCGGAAGCCGGCGGCGGTCCCCGCAAGCGCGTGAGTGCGCCCGCCGTGCTCCGGCCGCCGTCGACGGCGGCAACGCCGGACGTGTCGGCGTATTCGAAACGCGTCTTCATTCCCTCCAGAACAACCGCGAAAAGCGATTCCGGCCCTGCAATCGATACGCCGCTGATCGTCGCAATCGCAGTCGGCCGACGGCCATCGCGCCCGTCTGGACAGTGCTCCTGGCTGCCGTAGATTTCCCGGCGTGGAGGTCATTCTGCGGAGGCGCAGGAAGGTGGGTTGCATCTGATGCCACGTGTCGTTGAACCATTGCCGCGAGAGGAACTGGATGCCCTCCAGAAGCTGCCGACAACGCCCGCGACGACGCCGGCCAGGGGCGTGACTGTCGTAGAGGCGGCGGCGCGCGCTCCATCGAGCCGCCCGACTGTCCCGCGCGCGACCGGGCGCGACGTGCTGCTGGTCGCCGCGTCGCTGGGCCTGGTTACGGGGTCGCTCGAGTCGCTGTACTGGGCCGCCAAGCGCTTCCTGCTGGGCGAGTTCACGTACCTGCACCGCGAGGTGTTCTGGATGGCGCCGGCGATGTACTCCGGCGTGTTTCTCGCGGCAGGGCTGCTGCTGGTCCCGATCGTCCGCAAAATCCGCCATCCCGCGCTGCTGGCGGGCGTCGTCGTCGTGTTGACACTGGTTGCGGCGTGGAGTCTGCTGCTCCTGTTCGGATGGCTGCACATGGCAGGCCGGGTCCTGCTGGCAGTCGGCCTGGCAGCGCAGGCGGGGAGGTGGTTCGCGCGCAACCGACAGCCGGCGTTTCAATGCATGCGGTGGGCGACGTGCCTCCTGTTCATGCTGACGATCGGGATTGCCGCGCTGCAGATGTCGATTCGCTCTCTCCGAGAGAGCGCGACGCTCGCTGCGCTGCCGGACGCGGCGGACGACGACCCCAACGTGCTGCTGATCGTGATGGGTTCGGTCCGCGCGGACGCGCTCGGCCTGTACGGCGCGCCGTCCACGGCGACGCCCCATCTTGACCGACTGGCGCAGCGCGGCGTGCGATTTGAGCAGGCGATCAGCACTTCGTCATGGTCACTTCCGTCGACGGCCGGCCTGATGACGGGCCGGCTCCCGAGTGAGATTACCGGCGACTGGTCTGCTCCCCTCGATTCGGGATTCCCGACGCTGGCGGAGTTCCTCGCGGACCGCGGCTACGCGACCGGCGGCTTCGTCGCGAACGACAGGTTCTGCACCGAAGAGACGGGGATCTCGCGCGGGTTCGCACATTACGAGGACCATGAGTATTCGTGGAGCGAGTTTGCGGAATGCACGGCGCTCGGCCGCTCGCTGCTGTACGGCCGCTGGCTGCCGCAGGTTGGATGCTATGCCGACCCGGTCCGCAGGTCGGCCGCCGATGTGAATGAGGCGTTGCTCGACTGGACGTCCAGGCAGGGCCGGCCGTGGTTTGCATTCGTGAACTATCTCGATGCACACGTTCCCTACGCGGCCCCCGCACCGTACAACCAGCACCGCCCGGAAACCGCCGGGCAGCGGCTGGCGCTGCGGTTCCTCGACCGGTCACAAGTGCAGGCGGAGGACCTGCCGCTCGCGCGCGGGGCGTACGCCGACGGTATCCAGTATCTCGATGCACAGATTTGCGGCCTGATGCACGCGCTGGAGTCACGCGGGGACCTGAACCGGACGCTGATCGTCATTACGGCGGACCACGGCGAACACTTTGGCGAGCACGGCCTGTTACTGCACGGCAACAGCCTCTACGAACCGCTGGTGCACGTCCCGCTGCTCATGATCTGGCCGGAGCGGGTCCCGGCAGGCGGGCGTGTCGCGGCGCCGGTGTCGCTGGCCGCGTTGCCGGCGACGCTGCAGGAACTCCTGGCGCAGGGGGACGGCCCGTTCGCCGGCGAGCCGCTGTCGCGCCACTGGGAGCCGGGCGGCGCAGGGCAGCCCGACACGCCGGTGATGGCGGAGTACAAGTCTCCCCCGGTGACGCCGCCCTGCCAGGGCGTATCGCCCATCGTCTGCGGCTCGATGCAGAGCGTGCGGCTGGGGAAGATGAAGTACATCCGCAACGCGGACGGACGAGAGGAACTGTTCGATGTGGCGCACGATCCGGCGGAGCAGTTCGATCTGGCGCCGCTTCCGGAGTGGTCTCCAACGATGCGCGAGATGCGGGCGCTGGCAGGTCGGATGGGCGGTGAGAAGTAATGGGCCAACGGAAGAGCGCAGGCCTTCTTGCGGAACTGTTGCCGATGTGCCGCGTTCGATAATGCGCAGTGCCCCATCCGCACCTCTGCCTCCACGCTCCGGTGCGCGCTCCCCACTGCTGCCGCGCAGCCTGCGGTACACAACTTGCCCTCCTCCCCCGCTCGCCGAGCGCGCCCATTCGTCGGCGCCGTGTAACCGGCGGTCAAATCAACAGTTGCGGAGCGAGGTTGCCTTTGCGGTCGGCGGCGGCTGCTGATCCAGCGCGCATCAGTGACTACGGAACGGGAGGCCGTCATGGCGGCAGGCAGGCGGATCGGTGTGCTCACGTCGGGGGGTGATTGCCCGGGCCTGAACGCCGTGATCCGCGGCGTCGTCAAGAGTGCCGGGCAGATCGGCTACGACGTCGTCGGGTTCCGCCGCGGCTATGAAGGGCTGGTCGATCCGGTCAGCTATATCCCGCTCGATGCGAGAAACACATTCGGCATCATCAGCCGCGGCGGGACGATCCTCGGCTCGACCAACAAGGGACGTTTCGCCGCCCGCAAAGGGGTCGACGAACGGGTGGAACTCGACCCCGACCTGCTCGCCGCCGTCGAGCGGACGGTCGATCAACTCTCGCTGTGCGGTCTGATCTGCATCGGGGGGGACGGCTCGCTGGCGGTGGCGGAACAGTTTCACGAGTTCGGCATCCCGGTCGTCGGCGTCCCCAAGACAATCGACAACGACCTCTCGGCGACGGCGTTCACGTTCGGCTTCGACAGTGCGGTCGCCTGCGCCACGGACGCGATGGACCGTCTGCACACGACAGCCGCCAGCCATGAACGGATCATGGTGCTGGAGGTGATGGGCCGGCACGCCGGCTGGATCGCACTGCACGCCGGGATCTCGGGGGCGGCGAGCGTGATCCTGATCCCGGAGATCGCGTGGACGTTTGAAAATGTCTGCCGCAAGATCCTGGAACGGGACGCGGACGGCAAGCGGTTCTCGCTCGTCGTTGTCGCCGAGGGGGCGGAACTCCCCGATTCCGGCTGGGTGACGCAAGCCGATACGGACGAAGCCAAGCGGCAGGTGCGGCTGGGCGGGATCGGTTTCGCCGTTGCGGCCGAACTGGAGAAGCGACTCAAACGCGAGACGCGGTGTGTGGTGCTGGGACACCTGCAGCGGGGCGGGCCGCCCACCAACTTTGACCGCGTGCTGGCGACGCTGTTCGGCGCTCATGCCGTGCGGCTGATCGTCGAAGGGCGGCTGGGAGA
>CAZWGW010000427.1:0-6385 GCA_964633565.1 uncultured Planctomycetaceae bacterium | reverse complement strand
CGTGAATGGCAGCACCGGCTTGGGAATGAACCCGCTCTCCGAGAACTTCGGCACGGCCCCCCACGGCCCGGACCACAATGTCAACCTCCTCTTCAAGAGCGCGGGCGGCCCGTTCCGCGTCACCCAGCTTGTGGTACACTTCGCTGCGGGCGAGCCAGATCGCCGGATTGTCGGGATCGGCCTCGACGGCCGCTTTCAATTCCGCTCCCGCCTCCGCTGTCCGCGACAGTGCGGACAGCACAGCACCGCGGCTTAACAGGATGCGGGCGTCGTCCGGGGGCGACTGGCCCAGGGTCAGTTCCCAGCATTCGTGCTGCAGCCGCCGGCAAATCTGCCAGTCGTGCATCTGTGCCGCCGTGAGTTGCTGCTCCGGCTGTTCCGTGGCGAAGAGCGCGTCGGCCGCTTCCCGTGCGGCAGTCGATTCCTCCTGCCGGTCAAGTTTGTGCAGCGCCATGGCCAGGGAGTAGCCGGCCGGGACTTTGGCCACCCAGCCGACCTGTGGGGAGTCGAGCGCCTGGCGGGCCAGATCGACGGCGTTCTCGAAATCGCCCACACGATAGTCCGCGAGCGCCCGTGTGGCCTGCGCGTAAGGTCGAATCCAGTGGTCCGGTTTGAACGCCAAGGCCTGCCCGGCGAGCGCGACGGCACGTTCCTGATCGGCGGCATCGAGCGCCATGAGCAGACAGGCCTTGGCAATCTGCTCGGCGCGTTCCGGCTTGTCGGTCAACGTGAACCGGGCAAGCTTTTCCCGGCAGCGCTGCCGATAGGCCGCCTCGTCCCCCAGGTGCATGGACAGGACCGTCAGACGATACCACCGCGTGTGGTCCTCGGGGTCGAGTTCGTACGCGTGGTTCAGGTGCTCCGACGCTTCCTTCCACAACCCCGTCGCGACATAGGTTTCGTAGAGGCGCTGCTCTACAGCCGCCAGTCGTCGCGTGATTTCCCGGTCCGGCCGCTCGGCATAGAGTTGCGCGAGCGTCTGGAGTCCCTGATCCCACGCCGCCTGCGCCTCAGCCCAGCGGTCCCGGGCGCGGTGCAGGTCCCCCAGCGCGAGATACGTCGACGCCAGATCGTCGCGGAACTCGAAGCGTTGCGGGTCCGTTTCGAGCAGTGCCTGGCGCAGGGCGAGCGCCTGCTGCAACGCCTCCGCCGCGGCCTCCGGTTTGTCGAACGTGGTCTCCAGCACGCCGATGGCGTAGTAACTGGCGGCGAGGTCCTGCTTCAGGCGCCGTTCGTGCTCGGCCTGTGGAGCGTCGGCGGTCTGAGCCGCGACCGTCGCCTGCGCGCCCTGCCGCTCCAGGCGGGCGGCCTCGTCGAGCTGCGTCAGGAGGTTGCGGACAGGGGACTGGTCGCGCACCGCGGCGAGGTCGGCATCGCTGCGAATTGTTCCCGCGTCCTTGTAACCGGCGGAGACGGCCCGCTCCAGCGCTGCGACCGCCGCCTCGGCCATGCGCTCGCCTTCGGCACGGTCCTCGTCGGAGACCTGCTCCCCTTCGGCCGCCGTCAGCAGCATGGTCGACGCCGCCGCATAGACCTTGGCCAGGTTAAACAGGTCGTCGGCGGACTGGCTGGGGAGCCGTTCGATGACGTCGCGCGCCTGCCGTAAGGATTCGGCGGCATCTGCCGGCTTGTTCTGTTTCTTGTAGAACTCCGCCAGCTCGCGGTAGGAACTGATCGCGCTGGACTGGAGGGAGGCGATCTGCGGGTTGGCATTGGCGATGCGTTTGGACGTTTCGGCGGACTTGCGATGCCACGCTTCCGCCTCCTCCGCGCGTTCCAGCTTCTCCAGAGTGCTGGCGATATTGGATGACCCAATGGCCAGGTAACGTCCGTAGATTATGGACTCCGGCGCGTG
Source organism: uncultured Planctomycetaceae bacterium (assembly GCA_964633565.1). Taxonomy (GTDB): domain Bacteria; phylum Planctomycetota; class Planctomycetia; order Planctomycetales; family Planctomycetaceae; genus CAZWGW01. The sequence goes on along the minus strand of CAZWGW010000427.1, from coordinate 4,530 downwards.
CGCATGAGCGTATTCAAAGTGCTCGGCGGCGCGGCGATACAGCGCCAGTGCGTCCTCGGTGCGATTCTTCCGGCTGAGCAGGACACCGATGTTGTTGAGGGTGCCGCCCAGATCGATGCGGGCTTCCAGGTCGTCGGGCGCCAGTCGCACAATTTCGGCCCGGTGGATCAACGCCTGCTGATGCGCCGCCAGCGCCTGCCCGTCGTCGGCCGAGTCGTTCCGATCAACGCCGATCGAGTTGTAGGCCTCCGCCAGGTCGTTGCGGTACCGCACGTTGGCCGGCTCGCGCTCGACGAGCGGCGTCCAGATGGCGATCGCCTGCCGTTCGGACCCCAGGTTCTGGTAGCAGAGTCCAAGGCCGTGCTGCAGCGTGGCATCATCGGGGTCGGCCGCCGCCAGTTCGCGGTACAGCGCGAGCGCCTGCTGCCAGGCCTGGGAGCGGTCCGGCAGGCCCAGTTCGCCTGAAATTTCCGCGACCCGCAGTTGCGCCTGCGCCAGCGCCCGGCGCAGTTCGGGGTCGTCCTGGCGCTCAGTCGTGAAATCCTGGTAGAACGACCGGGCCGACTCCAGCAACTGGCTCCGCAGGGGGAGCAGCCCGGGCACCTTGAGCAACTGGCTCTCGCTGACGTCCGTGAAGTATCGATCGACGGCCGCGCGCGCCTGGGAGAAGTTCTCCTCCGCCCGCTGCCGCTGGCGTTCCGTTTCGGCTAGAGACTTTTCGAGCAGTTCCTGTTTCTCTTCGGCGAGCGTCTGCGCCGCGACGGCCGCCTGGCGCTTCTGCTCGTTATCGTCGGCGAGCCGCTCTTTGTCTTCGGCCAGCTTGGCCTGGACGGCCCGCCCAGCACGAAAGTGTGCCGCGGCAATCGTCGAAGCGACGGCAATCAGCAGCAACAGGGCGGCGATCCCACCCAGTGACGCCGCCAGCCCCTTGTTCCGCCGGCTCCAGCGGGTCAGCCGCTCCGTGACGGAAACGCGCCGCGCCTTGATCGGCTCGTCCTCCAGGAACCGCTGCAGGTCTTCGGACAGTTCACGCGCCGACTGGTAGCGGTGACTCGGGTCACGGTCGATCGTCTTGTGGACGATCGTTGCCAGGTCGCGCGGTACGTCGCGGTTCAGCTTTTCGAGACGCGGTGGCTCTGTTGTCGTCACCAGCTTGACCAGCTTGTGCCGGTCCTTCTCTTCAAAGGCCGGCCGCTGCGCCAGCAGCTCGTACAGTGTCAGGCCCAGCGAATACAGGTCGCTCCGCGCATCGCTGATCCCCTCGAACGCCTCGGGCGGCATGTAGCGCAGCGTGCCGAGGATATCGCCGGTGTGCGTGATATCCTGCTGGTCGCTGGCCTTCGCCAGTCCGAAGTCGGTGACCCACACGGTGCCGCGCATATCGAGCAGCAGATTGCTGGGCTTGATGTCGCGGTGTGTGATCCCCTGTTCGTGGGCGTACTGCAGGGCCGCGGCGACCTGCTGGCCGATGTTGGCCACGCTCGTCCAGAACGTCTGTTTCCGTCGCGCCCGGCTGGCGGACGTTGAGACCGATGCGTCACTCTGACCAGGCAGCGAAAAGGAGCCGGAGAGCGTAAACGAATCCGACAGCTTGCCGCTCGACGTCTCCGTCAGCCCGCTCGACTCCAGCGCGATGTCGACCGGCCCTGCGCCCGACTGCTGTACTTCCAGCCGGGTCGGCGGACCGGTCACACTCGCCTTGGGCCCCTGCGGATCGTAGCCGACCGTGCTCCCCAACCGGCCCGGTCCCTCTTCAGCCGCGGCCTCGGCGTCCGTCAGAATCGTCCGCTCGAACTGGCCCGTCATGAGCGACCGCGCCACCCGACCGGCGGAGACGTCTCCCCCGCGACGGCTGATCCGCAATTCCGCCTGCGATGAAGCCCTGCCCGCCTGTGACGCCTCGCGCATCCGCTGCAGTTCGCCGATGACCTCATCGAGGCCCAACCCCTGGATGAACTGCATCACGTAATAGTGCAGTCCGTCCTGCTCGCCGACACCGAACACCGGCACGATGTTCGTGTGGTGCAGCTTGGCGGCGGCTTTCGCCTCGCGCTCGAAGCGGCGCTTGTGCTTCTTGTCGAGCAGCATCTGTTGCGGCAGGACCTTGAGGGCCACGCGGCGGCCGAGCGAGAGCTGCTCCGCCTCATAGACGATCCCCATGCCGCCGCGGCCCACTTCGCGCAGGATGCGGTAGTCGCCGATCTGCTTGAGCGTCGGCTCGGCCCCCGTTCCCTCCTTCGGCTCGCCTGCCAGTGACTGGTCGTCGATGGCGATGTTCTCCATCATGGCCATCGCCGGGAACACCTCGCGGATCTCGTCCGCAAGCTGCGGGTGCTTCTGGATGTATTCCGCCAGCGGCGGCCGTTCTCCCTTGCGATATCGTTCGAGGAACTCTTCGGCCAGTTCCAGCACGAGTCCCGAAAACGATTCAGAGTCGGACATGGACGCTCTCCTTGAACGTCACAATCCCTGGAATCCGGGGATCTGCGACACGACGGCGCGGAGCCGTTTGATGGCCCGCAGGTAGCGGCTGCCCGCCCCTGCCTTGGACAAGCCCAGCACCTGTGCAATCTCGCTGGTGCTCAGTTGCTCGAAGTGTTTGAGCGCCAGGATCTCCCGATCGATCGGGTCCATCCCATTCAGCGCCTCCTGCACAAAGATGCGGGTCTCCGCCTTGATGGCCGCTTCCGACGCAGTCGTCATCGTCCCCAGCAGGTGTGCCGCCAGCGACATCGAGTTCGCCTCGGGCAACGCGCCGCGATGCAGGGAAACTTCCTGATCGGCGTCCCGCATCTGGGTCCCGAGGTGCCGCCGATGGACCTCCGTCAGCTTGAGGCCGACGAGGTTCCGCAACCACAGGAAGAATGGCAACTGGGGATCAGCGGCGTACTCGCGGAGTTTGCGCGCCACGTCGAGATACGCTTCCTGGATGACGTCCGAGTCATCCACGCGGCCCTGGAGGCGTCGACTTAATCGCAAGTGCACCATGCGCTTCAGGCGAGGCCTGAATCGTGAGAACAGGTCGTCGATGGCGCGCTGGTTCCCTGCAACCGCCTGCTGGACCAGCCAGGTCAGCGCGGCATCATCACTTTCGGCGGTTTCGCAGGCGGAGTCGGACATCGCCAGGCTCATAACCTGTTAAGTGCAATCGTCGACGGATCGTCTTCATGGTAACGGAGAATTTTCGCGGATTCCGCCCAACCCGGCCGTCGGCCGATTCCCCCGTCGGTCGCTTTCCCCCGCCGAGCCACTAAAATCCCCCTGGTATTGGCGGTTCGCTGAGTGGCGTTTCGCCGCCCAACGTGACGCCGCGAAACTCGAGATTCCAGCTGATGGGTCTGTTCGACAAGTTCAAGGCCGCCCTCCAGAAAACGAAGGACGTCCTCCGCACCGACGTCCGCGACCTGTTCAAGGCGGGCGTGATCGTCGACGAGGCGAAGCTGGAGGACTTTCACCGCGGCCTGATCCACACCGACATGGGCGTCGTGGCGGCCGGGGCGATCGTCGATGAACTGCGCGCGAAGTTCGGCGGCCGGACCGTGCAGCCGGAGGAGGTGTGGAACATCGTCAAGGTGAAGCTCAAGGAGATCCTGCGCGGGACCGGGGACTGCCGCTGGGACCTGAATGACCCCTTGTCGCCCCTGAAGATGGCGACGGAGGGGCCGACCGTGATTCTTGTGTGCGGCGTGAACGGCGTGGGCAAGACGACGTCGATCGCCAAGCTCACATACTTCCTGCAGAAGGCTGGCAAAAAGGTCGTGCTGGCGGCGGGAGACACGTTCCGCGCCGCGGCGGTCGAGCAGCTCACGCTGTGGGCGAAGCGGCTCAAGTGCGAAATCGTCACCAAGCCGTCGGGGACGGACCCGGCCGCAGTGGCGTTCGAGGGCTGCGACCGCGCGGCCCTCAGCGGCGCGGATGTGGCCATCATCGACACCGCCGGACGCCTGCAGACCCACCGCGTCATCGGCAAGCGGCTCCCCGGCGCGCCGCACGAGAGCCTGCTGGTGCTCGACGCCACCACCGGGCAGAACGGCCTGAGCCAGGCGTCAAAGTTTTCCGAAGCGGCAAGCTGTACGGGCATCATCCTGGCGAAGCTGGACGGAACGGCCAAGGGGGGCGTAGTCGTCGCGATCCGCCAGCAGATGGGCATCCCGGTGAAGTACGTCGGGGTTGGCGAGCAGATCGGCGACCTGGAACTGTTCTCGCCGGATGACTTTGTCGACGCGCTGTTTGCCGACGTGTGAGCGCTGGCGATTGACCACGCCTGTAGCCGGCCTCAGCCGGAACGCGCCGTGGCATTCGCGTGTTGCGTCGACGTTTCGCAAGGCTCTCCCCTCGTAACCCGAAGCGTGAGTTTTGATGTTGCGCTTTTGTCACGGAGCGCCGACCATTGTAACCCGAAGCGTAAGCGAGGGGCTGGGTTGTGTTGTCGTCCAATTCCCTCGCTTGCGCTCCATGATGTTGCGCATTGCGCGACTTGGCAGGAAAATGTCATAGCCCGAGGCGTATGTCAGGAGATCGGTCGTCGAC
>CAZWGW010000426.1:0-6395 GCA_964633565.1 uncultured Planctomycetaceae bacterium | reverse complement strand
AGTCTAACGGGCGAGATGGAGAGGGGAAACCATTCATGCCATACAACGCGGGGCCGCCATTCGGGAGAAGCCGGCGGGCACTGCACAACGTGCCGGACAGTGCGGGGACTCTGGTTATTCCCGCCCGTCATCCACCACCACATTGCACTCCGGCAGGCTCTCGAGAAACAATCTCCCGTATCGCTTCGTCCGTACGCGCGGATCGAGGATCACCACCTGCCCGGTGTCGGTCCGGCTGCGGATCAATCGGCCGAATCCCTGCCGCAGTTTGATCGCCGCCTCGGGGACCTGGTAATCCATGAACGGCACGCCGCCGTTCTGTTTGATCTGATCGAGCCGCGCCTCCAGCAGCGGGTGATCCGGGACGCTGAAGGGAAGTTTGGTGATGATCACGTTCTGCAGCGCCTCCCCCGGCACGTCGACCCCCTGCCAGAAACTCTCGGTGCCGAACAGCACGGCCCGGCCGTCGCGGCGGAAGCGATCGAGCATGGCTGAGCGGTCCACCCCTTCTCCCTGGCAGAGGAGCGTGATACGGCGCTCCGCGAACCACGGGGTCAGCCGCTTTGCGCAACTCTGCAGCATGCGGTAGCTCGTGAACAGCACGAACGTGCCGCCAGAGATCTCGCCCACGTGCCGGCGGATGCGCTCGCAGACGGCCGGCTCATACGAAGCGTCATTCGGGTCGGGCATGCCGTCGGCCAGCACCAGCCGCACCTGCTCGCGGTAGTTGAACGGGCTGCCCAGTTTGAGTTCGGCCCCGCCCGTCAGGCCGATCCGCTGCCGGAAAAACTGAAAATCGCCTTCCCCGACTGAGAGCGTGGCGCTGGTGAGGATGACCGTGTTGACCTCGTTGAACAGTTCGTCGCGCAACACGGGACCGACGTCGATCGGTGCACACACGAGCCGCACGGTCTGTCGCTGCCGGCCGCTGACTTCGACCCAGTAGACCGAATCCGCCAGCGTCTGCTGGAGCCAGCAGTCGATGCTGCCTGCCAGGCCGTCGAGCCGGTCGGCGGCGCTTGTCAGTTCGATCTTATGCTCGTCGGCCTTGACCTGCGTGGAGTAACCGCGGATGTCGGTGGCGAGCTTGCGCAGTTCGCTGCTGAGCGGGTTCGACAATCCCAGGGCCTCGCGAGCGCGACCGTTACCGGGCTGCTGCCGGTCGTACCAGGCCTGCACCGTCTCGAAGAAGTTGCTCGACAGATGCCGCAGCCGGATGACCATCTCCTGCCCGCGCGGCACATCGTGGTGCACGAGCAGTCCCTTCTGTTTGCTCTCGTTGTACAGTTTGCCGAGCGCGTATTGCACCTGTCCGTTGGTGACGGAGACGCCGAGATGTTCGCCGGCCACCTGTTCCAGCGTGTGGGCTTCGTCGAAGATGACGACGTCGTAGTCCGGCAGCACGCTGGCCCCCTCGCGGCGCAGGGCCAGGTCGGAGAAGAACAGCGCGTGGTTCACGACGATGACGTCGGCATTCCACACGCGGCGGCGGGCCTTGTAGAAGTGACAGTCGTCATACGTGGGGCACTTGCGGCCGAGGCAGTTGCCGTGGTCGCTGCGGACTTCGTCCCACACCTGCGGGAGGGGGCGGAAGTCGAGATCGCCGAGGCTGCCGTCGCTGGTCGTCTTTGCCCAGGCGCGGAGCCGCTGGAGCTGGTCGAGTTCCTGCGGCTCGCCGAACATCGACCGGGCGCGTTCGCCGGCCCCCTTCAGTCGGCGGAGGCTGATGTAGTTGGAACGCCCTTTCGCCAGCACGGCCGAGAATTCCACCGGCAGGACAGAATTGAGGAAGGGGATGTCCCGCGCAATGAGCTGCTCCTGCAGGCTGATCGTGTGCGTGCTGACGACGACCGTCTTGCCGTGGCCTTCCACTTCCGAGCGTTCGGCCGCCGCGAGGATCGCCGGGGCGAGGTAGGCGAAGCTCTTGCCGACGCCGGTGCCGGCTTCGACGATCAGGTGCGATCTGTCCGCAATGGCGGCGGCGACGGCGTCGGCCATCTGGAGCTGCTGCGGGCGGCTTTCGAACGTCGGCAGCCGGCGCGCAACCAGGCCGCCGGAGCCCAGCACGCTCGCAGGCGTGAGTTGCTCAGGGTCGGGCCGAGCCGGAGGGTGGGGCATGGGGGAGGCGTGGTCTCGTCGTCTGGTGGTTTAGAACTTTCGGTCGTTGTCACATTGCCAGCGGCCGGTGCACAAAGCTGCCAGACCACCAGGCAACCAGACTACCAAACCACCAGCCCCACTTATCCGCCTGCCGAACGCTGCAGACCGACAATGCACGTGTCGTCGCGGAGCGTACTCTCCCCCACGAATTCCTCCACGTCGTTGACGATCGACTTGACCAGCGTATCGATGTCCGGGGTCGCGCGCGCGATGCACTCCTCGAGCCGGTGCCGGCCGAAGATCTGCCGGTCGCCGTTCATGGCCTCGGTGACTCCGTCGGTGTAGGCGATGATGGCGTCCCCTGGATTCAGGGAGAAGCGGGATTCGCGGTACTCCATGTCCGGGACGATTCCGAGCGGCAGCCCCGACTCCTCACGTCCCACCTGGATCACCTCTCCGGACGCGCGCCGTACGAGCGGCGCCAGGTGGCCCGCATTCACCAGGCGGACCGTGTGTGTTTCCGGATCGAGGATCATCACGAGAAATGTGATGAAGCGATGCCCCAGCCCGCTCGAAGCGATCTCACGGTTCAGCCCCGCGACGGACTCTTCCGGCGTCTTGCACGTCAACAACTGGTAACGTGCCGACGAGTACAGCCGCGCCATGAGCAGCGCCGCGGGCATCCCCTTGCCGGCGACGTCGCCGAGCGTGACCGCGAGGCGTCCCTCGGGGAGTCCGACGTAATCGAAATAGTCGCCGCCGATCCGCAGTGCGGCTTCGTAGTAATCGGCAAATGCGTACGATTTCAGGCGCGGCCGCGACTTGGGGAGGAACCCGAGCTGCACCTGCGTAGCGAACTCCAGGTCCCGCTCCAGTTCCCGCTGCCGCAGCATGGCCTCGTGCAGCGTGGCATTCTCGATCGCCAGTGCCGCTTGCGCCGCCACACTGACGAGCAGGTCCAGGTCGTCGCGGCTGAAGGCGTCGGTCTCGCCGCGCGTGACGATCTGGATCACGCCCAGCGCCGCGCCGTCGTGGCCGACCAGCGGCGCGCACATCATTGACCGGATCTTCATCCGGGTCAGGCTGGCGCTCTGCTTGAACCGCGAATCGTCGAGGACGTTCTCGCTCAGGATGGCCTGGCTGGACTCCATCGCCTGGCGGACGACCGTCATGCTGACGGCCACCGAGTCCGCCTCGCCCCCCTTGCGAATGCGCGTCGCCTTGACGTGCAGCTTGTTGGCATCGGCGTCCTTCAGCAGCACAAAACCCTGGGCGGCCTGGGGAAAGATGTGGAACAGGGTCGCCAGCATCTTGGGGAGCACGGCGTCCATCTGCAATTCGCGCCCCAGCGCGCGGGCGATCTCGAGCACGGCCTGCAGTTTCACCTGCGGATGGATGCCCGCCGGTTCCTGTTCCCGCCGGGCGTCGATCTTGCTCACCACCGACGACGACTCAAACGCGGCCTCGCGCGGCGGCTCGGAATCGGAATAGAGTCCGCTTTCGTCGATGACCGGCTGCTCGGCGGTCGCCCGTTCGCCCAAGGTCGTCTCGGCTTCCGCCGCAGGCCGCCTGGGCGTCAGCGTCGATGACGACCGGTGCAGTTCCAGCATGAGCACGATGTCGCACAGCCGGACCTGGTCGCCGTCGTGCAGCTCCGTGCGTCCCTCGAGCGTCTCTCCGTTCAGTTGTGTGCCGTTCCGGCTGCGCAAGTCCTCGAGGTAATAACTGCCGTGGCTTTCCAGGATCTGGGCGTGATGGCGGCTGATGGCGCCGTTGTCGAAGACGACGTGGCAATTGGGATGCCGGCCGAGGACGGTCCGCTCCCCTTCGAGCTCGAACACGGCTCCGGGCGTTCCGCCACGCAGTACCTTCAACACGGCCACGGGATCACCTGCTGGATTGCGAATGAAAGACCGATTCTACCGGCCGCCGAATTGCGGGGTCAATCACCGCCGGCTGACCGGACAGCCTTCGTCCGACAGCGTGCCTTTTCGCGGGATTTCGTGGCACGTTCCGGTCGTCAATGGCGGTTTGGAAGAGTGGAGGGCGGCGGGCCAGGTGACGGCGTGCGCAGATTTCGGGGTGACGTGTGTGCCCGATTTCTGCATGGGGGCGGCGGTGTCACGTCCGGGCGACAATTCGCTGAGTGGTCGTTTTCGCGCCGGAGACGAGTCGGTCCTCCGCGAAGTGTGGGAGTGGTACGGCCCGGCGCTGGCGCGGAGGCTGCTCGGACGGTTCCGCGGGCTGATTGAGCCGTGTGACGCCGAGGAACTGGTCAACGTCGCTCTGGATCATGCCTGGCAGAGCCGGGAGTCGTACGATCCGTCCAAGCCGCTTGTGGCATGGCTGTGGAGGGTCGTTTACACGACGGGGCTGAGCCAATTGAGGTGCCGTGACCCGCGACACGCGCGCGAAACCATCACTCCGGCCTCCGTCCTGGAGCTGCTTTGTGGTCGCCCGCCAGGTGGCGACCCCGATCTTCCTACAAGACATCGCTGCGGCATCAGTTCGGAGGAACTCTGGGCGGCCGTTTACCGCCTGCCGCCGAACTGGCAGGCCATTGTCCGCGCCCATGCCCGCGCTCCGAACGGACATGCGAATAACGGTTACTTGCAAAGGAGTTGGGGCTGACGGTGGGGACTGTGCGGGAATATCACCGGCGCGCGATCGCGCACCTGAATGCGGAGTTGGGATTGCTCGTGGCGGCCAGAGAGCGAGAGAAGTGAACAGATTTTCAAGTTGCGTGGTTGGCGTATTAAGGAGAGAGGGGCGACCGAATGTCGCGCGAGTTGTGTCCCCCTCCTGGAGCAATTTGCCACGGACGGCTTCCCCCTCCCGCCACGGTGGGCGCCACATCACGTCGATCAGAAGGCTCGGCCATGTTACAATTCAGTCAATCCGCGCGGCGTGCCGTGCTGCTGCTCATCGCATTCGCCGCAACAGCGGCCGGCTGGGAGATTTCGGCGCGCGCCGGCGAAAAGACGTTGTGGGCTTGGCATAGCGGTGCCCAGAGTAGCAGTGATCAGTTCATGGTGACGTTCTATGCTGAGGTCGCCGATCCAATGCCACATTACGAACTGGACACGCTCATTGACCCACTGTACTTGCAATTCGATCATTCAGAACTACTCTACGGAATATATTACAGAAACTGGTACAAAGGGACCCGCGAAGGCTTTGTCTCCGGCGTCAATTACAAAGCCAAATACTACCTCTACGATCCTGAATCGCAATCATACAACTACTTGCCGGGATTGGACGTGGACTGGACGCAGGAATGACGATGATCGGCCGATTCGCCCACCGACGTCAGCGTCCTCAGCACGCGAAAGGTTGGAGCCTGATCGAGGTTCTGGTAGCGTTGGCGATCATCGGAATCCTGCTGGCTCTGCTGCTTCCGGCCGTCCAGTCGGCGCGCAGTAGCGCCCGCCGCGTTCAGTGTGCGAATAATCTGCACCAGATTGGCGTCGCGCTGCACAATTGCGTCACCGCGACAGGAGCTTTTCCGCAGCCGGACGCAGCACCCGACATCGAACTTACCAAATGGCTTAAGCTGGACAGTGCGCCGTTGCGATGCCCCACGGACGCCTTTTCCGAGTCGCCCGCGAAAGTCCCTTCCTACTTGTTCAACGCCGGCACGCAATTTCGACGCAACAAGCCGCCGATGAACGGCTTCATGGAACTGTTTCGCTCGCGCAAGCCGGGCGAGTTCACGGATGGCACGTCGCAAACGGCTGCCTACTCCGAACGCCGTCTGGCGAAGCCCACCCCCTTGCAACCGGACGTCGATGCGCACCCGGACCGCTACCTCTGGCGGACGCGCCGGGACGTGCCACGCGTTCTCGGGGGCGAGAGTGAGTTTATCGAGACCTGCCGAAACGAACGGACGGGACCAACTCCCAGTACGTTCGACATCCGGCTGGCAGGCGTCGGCTATGATCATTTCCTGACCCCCAATCAGATCGGCTGCTGGAACGGCCCGACGACGATCCAATGGCTCGACACCCTGATCCCCGCCAGCAGCGACCACAGCGGCGGCGTCAATGTGTTATTTGTTGACGGGCATGCGCAATTCGTTTCCAATTCAATTGACTGGCAGGTGTGGCAGGCCCTGGGAACGGCCGGCGGCAATGAGAGTCTGTCTGCAAACGACCTTCCGTGAGACATGGTGATTCACCCGCGATGCGAGGAGGTGATCATGGTTGGAGAATCCGTTCGTCTTGCGTGGTTGGCGATTGCGATTACGCTGTTGATGCTGAGTTGTGCCGAGGGCGATCCCCCCATGGGACCGTGGG
>CAZWGW010000425.1:0-6399 GCA_964633565.1 uncultured Planctomycetaceae bacterium | reverse complement strand
CGGGGCCGCCGTCGACCTCCTCGGAGGCGAAGCGGGGGTAGGCGGCCTTCATTTCACCATTGCGAGTCTCGTAGAACGTCGCGCCGCCGACCTGCTTGTTCACCAGTTCCAGGTGGTCGAACTCCGTCGCGCCGGTCTGCGGGTTGACCCGCGTGTGGCGGACGACGTCCGCCTGCTGGAAGAAACTGTTCAGCTCCCAGAACTGCTCCTGGCCCCACTGCTGGTAGTAGGGGTGCTTGTGGCACTGCGTGCACTGCACCTGCATCCCCAGGAAGCAGCGGGCCGTGACGGCCGTCGCCGGGACCGCCTCGTTATTGAGGTGCGCCAGCAGGAAGTTCGCCGCGCCGTTGTCGCGGCCGGAGCCTTCCGCCTCGACGAGCTGCGAAACCGTATCGGTCCAGGGGCGATTGACGTGGAACTGCTGCGCCAGGAACTGGTGCAGGCCGGCGCGATTGATCTCGGGCGCCGGATCGCGGCCGATCAGCAGGTTCGTCCACACAGTGGCAAAGTGCCGGGCGGCGTCGGGGTGCTCCAGCAGCGCGTCGAAGACCCGGCGGCGCTTGTCGGGAGCCGTGTCTTCGAGGAACGCCGTGGATTCGGCGGCCGAGGGGATGCGCCCCACCAGGTCGAGGCTGGCGCGGCGGAGCCACTCGGCGTCGTCGGCCGGGTCCGACGGAACGATTCCGGCGTCGCGCCAGGCCTGCGCGAGCTGTTCGTCGATGAACGACACGATACCCAGCGCCGATTTTTCGCCATCCCCGTTGACGATCGGGGTGCCGGGCTGATTGTTGTTCGGGGAATTGTGGGCGAGGTTTCCAGTATCGGGACGATGACCGGGACCGAACGGCGGCAGGTGGATCTCCGGTCCGGTATCAACGGGAGAGATCGGCTTGCCGTCGTCGGGATTCGTGCCGGTGATCGTCTCCGGTCCCGGGCTTGGGGCGGGCGACCACAGGTTGGAGCGCCAGACGAGGGCGGTGACCGTCAATGCCACTGCGACAGCGCTCGCGGCAAAGAGCACGCGGCGGCGCTGGTGGACCGGCGCGGTCGACGCCTGATGTCCAGGCAGGGTGCCGGCGGCGCGCGGCTCAAACGGCACGTGGCGGCCGTCGGCCGCGGCGTCCCAGTAGAGGGTTCCGTGCAGGTCGATATAGTCGAGGTACAGCCGCCGGGCCTGGCGGTCGTGGAGGACGGCCTGTTCCAGCCGGTCGCGCTGACGCTCGGTGAGACGTTCCTCGCAGAGCGCCTCGAGCAGCTCCAGCAACTGATCGCGGTCGTGTGTCGTCATGCGCCGGCCTCCACTGCAAGGCGACGATTGATGCACTCCAGCAGCGTGCGGCGGATGCGCCCCAGCGACTGGTAGACCGAATTGGCCGGCCGGCTCAGGCCCTCCGCCAGGTCCTTGCCGGTCTCCCCGGGCTGGTAGCGACGGCGGATCAGCTCCCGGTCCCCGGCGCGGAGCTTCTGCAGGCATTTCTCCAACGCCTGCCGGCGCAGCTCCAGCTCATCGGAGCGTTCGGCGACTTCGGCGGCGACGGTCTGGATGAACTCATCGCTGAACGTGAGCTTCTCGCGCTGCCGCCGCTGGCGGAACTTGAGGACTTCATACGTGGCGATCTGCGCGGCCCACGCGAAAAAGTTGGTCGTGACGTCGAACTGGTGGTACTTGGACCAGATGACGACGTTCGTGTCCTGCAGGACCTCCTCGGCGTTGGCGACGCCGGGGACCTGGCCCAGGATGAAGAGGTACAGCCGCCGCTGATGGCGCGTGAAGAGCTGCACGAACTCCTCGCTGGGAGGGAGCATCCGCTCCCCCGGCGGGATGTTGGTCGACTTGTCGACTGTATTCGTGCTCACGGGGGAAATCCCCAGTCGGACGGGTCAGCCGCGGGTTTGACGTTCGCGGCCCTCGAATTCGCAGTTGCTGAAAGAGCCCGCGCATGGGCCGGGGGGCGTCGACCGCCCCCCGGAATCCCCAGCCGTTCCGGACGCCGCGGCTCGATCAGGTGAGCAGCGGCTTGATCGGGTTGCCGCCGTTGGCCAGCTTCATCGGCCGGCCGCGGGTGGAGGTGTGGACGGTGTTGAGCGGGATGCGGAGGGCGTGCGAGACGGTCGCCCACAGGTCGCCGGGCAGGTAGCTCTCGCTGACGATCCGCAGGCCGTCGGCGTCGGTCTCGCCGACCGCGACGCCGCCGCGGAGGCCGCCGCCGCCGATGAGCACAGACCAGCTCGTGGCCCAGTGATCGCGGCCGACGTTCTGGTTGATGCGCGGGGTCCGGCCGAACTCACCCATGCAGATGACGACGGTGTCGTCGAACATGCCGCGGGACTTGAGGTCGGTGACGAGCGCCGCAATGCCGGTGTCGAGCGTCGGCAGGTTGGTGGTCCGGAGCGTCTGGAACACGTTCTGGTGCAGGTCCCAGCCGTTCGGGTGGCGGACTTCGACGAAGGGGACGCCGGTTTCGACCAGCCGGCGGGCCATGATCAGGCTGGTGCCGAACGGGCCGTTGCCGTAGGCGTCGCGGACTTCCGCGGTTTCCCGCTCGGCCTTGAAGGCCTCCATCTGCTTGGAGGTCATCAGGTTGACGGCCTTCTGGTAGACCTCCTTGTGGGCCTTGCCGGCGTCGCCGCGGTTGGAGTTGATGAAGCCGTCCTCGATGGCGCCGAGGATCGTGAGCCGCTGGCCGAGCCGGCCGGCGTCCATCCCTTCCATGTTGGCGTTCTGGATCTGCCCGCGGGAATCGACGACGAACGGGGCGTGCGTCATCCCCAGGAAGCCGGGGCTCATGCTGCCGCCGCCGACTGAAATAAATGCAGGGATCTCCAAGTCCGTCCGCTGCCGCCCCAACTCCCAACTGACGACGGATCCGAACGACGGGTGGACGACGGTGGGGTTGGGTTTGTACGCGGTATGCATGAAGTAAGTACCGCGAGTATGGTCCGCCTCAAACGTGCTCATGGCGCGGACCACGGACATGCTGTCCATGACCTGCGCGATCTTGGGGAGGTGCTCGGAGATCTGCAGGTCGCCCCTGGTGCTAATCGGCTGGAACTCGCCGCCGTTCTTGGAGTTCGGCTTGAGGTCCCACATGTCGATGGTCGGAGCGCCGCCCCCCAGCCAGATCAGGATGCAGGCCTTGCGGTTCTTCTGGACTTCATCGGCATGCGCTTCGAGGTGGGCCAGGAACTCCATCGCGCCGACGGCCGCGGCACTGCCGGCGGCGACGTGGCTCAGAAAGTGGCGGCGCGACATACCGGCGGTGGTGGGCAGTTTCATGGTCGATCCCTTTTCGATTCTTTCGTGGGAGGCCGGGTTGGCCGCACGCCTCCGCGGACGTGCGCCTCCGGAACCTAAGGTGTTCAGTGGTTGACGATAAACTCGTTGGAGTTGAGCAACGACCAGTAGACGTCCTGGTACGCCGCCACCTTGTCGGGCCGCGACGCGATGTACTGCGTCAGGGCCCCCGTCTCGCGCCGGTCCGGCAGCCGGCCGAACGCCGAAACATAGATCTGCTGCAGCCGGGCGTTGTCGTTCCGCAGCCGCGGGTCCGACAGCACGGTGTTGAGGTAACTCCCCTTGTCCGTGCTGACCGCCTTCTGCACCAGTTCACCGTTCATCATCATCAGGGCCTGTGGAATGGAACCGCTGAAGAGCGTCGGTTCTTCGTCTTCATTTCCCCCGAAAATCACCAGAAACTCCCGCATCCACCGGTCGCGCTGGGCCTGCGCCTGCTCGTAGCCCGATTGTCCGGCCTTGTGGGCGCTGGTGGCGACCAGCAGCGAATCGTAGAGTTGTTCGGCCGTCATCGTCTTGACGTACATGTGGCTGAACAGCGGCACCTCGCCGTCGGCCGGACTGTCGATGTCGTTGGTCTGGTTGTACTGGCTGGTCAGGTTGTAGGCCTCGCTGTTGCAGACCCAGCGGGACAACTGCTTGATGTCGTAGCCGCTCTTGATGAACTCGTCCGTCAGCCGCTCCAGCACGTCCGGATGGCTGGGCGTGTTGTGGGGCCCCATGTCGTCGACGGGCCGCGTGAAGGCATAGCCGAAGAAATGCCCCCACGTGCGGTTGACCATCGCCCGGGCCAGTTGTTTGTTGGGATCGTCGCGGCAGACGAGCTTCGCGAACTCGGTGCGGCGGTCGACATCGGAGTTAAAGGCGACCTCGGTGCCGAAGTATTCCGGGTACGCGACCTTCATCTCCGCCGCGCGCGTTTCGTAGTAGACGGGCCCATCGAAATTCCGCGGCAGCAGTTCCGAATAGTCGTCCACCATGCGGCCAGACGAGGGGTCGTACTTCTGCACGTTGTTGCGGACGATCTGCTTGAAGAAGCTGTCGAACTGCCAGAACTGGGCCTGCTGCCAGTCGTTGAAGGGGTGGTTGTGGCACTGCGTACACTGCACCTGCATCGCGAGAAACAGGCGCGTCGCTTTGGCCGTCGCTTCGACCGTGTAGTCTTCGCGATTCGGGTTGCCGTCCAATTGCCCGAGCAGGAAGTTGACGGCCCCGTTCTCCTCAAAGTGGCCGGTCGCCGTCAGGAGGTCGTAGACGATGTCGTTCCACGGGCGATTGCGGGCAAAGCTCTCGCGGAGGAACTTCTCCATGCCGGGACGGCTGGTGCGGTCGGGCGTATTGCGCCCCAGCAGCAGGTTGGCCCAGACCGTCGTGGAGTTCCGCACGTAGTCCGGATCGTCGAGCAACTGGTCGATGACCTTCGACCGCTTCGCAACATCCTTGTCTGCAACGAACGTGTTGACCGCCTCCGGCGAGGGGATGTGCCCCACCAGATCGAGGTAGACCCGCCGCAGCCACTCCGCGTCGCTCGCATGCGGGCTTGGTTCGACCTCATTGTCCTTCCAGCCCGTGCGGATCTGCTCATCGATGAACCTGATCAGCGGGTCGGACGAACCGGTGGTGAACTCTTTTTCGGCAGCACCCGCCAGCGTGCCCAGGCCGGAAACGACCAGTGCCGTGACTCCCCAGCGGATCACAGATCGTTGAGAGAAACGCATGGAATTCTGACTCCCAAACCAGAGGCAGGATACGCGACTTTACTCGTTGCAGCGAAGAAACCTCGGAGCGTCCCGGCAGGCACGCGTTTCCGCGGAGACAAGCCGCCTACAAGGAACCGCATCGCGGTAAAAAACGTTCGGCTCGAAGTGTGCGAAAAACGACCAGATCCTGATGCACACTTTACGCAAATCAATTTACACTAACCGGTTGCGCAAATCAAACAATTCCAATCGAACAGTCGACGCTTGCGGAGATTCGCAATCCAATCAAGATTCATTCGTAACCTGTGTTTCGTCAATCACTTGCGGGAAATAGCGCTGGCAGGAAACGGGGCAGGAATCGTGGTGGGGGGCACGCCAATACTACTGCGCATTGCTCAGACGTGGTTAAAAGTCGAATCGAATCCCCTGCGCCAAGGGCAACTCCGCGGAGAAATTGACCGTGTTGGTCGCCCGGCGCATGTAGTTCTTCCAGGCGTCGGACCCCGACTCCCGGCCGCCGCCGGTCTCCTTTTCGCCCCCGAAGGCGCCGCCGATCTCAGCCCCGCTCGTGCCGATGTTCACGTTTGCGATGCCGCAGTCCGAACCGGCGGCGCTGCAGAACATCTCCGCCTCGCGGACGTCGTTGGTCATGATGGCGGACGACAGCCCCTGCGGGACGGCGTTGTGCAGGGCGATGGCCTCGTCCAGCGCGCGATACCGGTGCAGGTAGAGGATCGGTGCGAAGGTCTCCCGGTCGACGAGGGGCGCGTCCGGTGCGATTTCAACCAGCGCCGGTCGCACGTAATAACCATCGGTCGGCACCGCCGCCGTCACGCGTTCACCGAAGTGGACGGTTGCCCCCAGTTCGCGGGCCTGCCGCAGCGCGTCCTGCATCGCTGCAAACGCCTCGCCGTCGATGAGCGGACCGACGAGCACGCCGTCCTGCAGCGGGTTGCCGACCGGCAGGCGCGCGTACACGGACTTCAGCCGCTCGAGCAGCGTGCCATACAAGGAATCGTGAACGATCAGTCGGCGGAGTGTGGTGCAGCGCTGGCCGCAGGTGCCAGCCGCGGCGAAGACGATCGAGCGGACTGCCAGTTCCAGGTCGGCGGTCGGAGCCACGATCATCCCGTTGTTGCCGCCCAGTTCGAGCAGCGACCGTCCCAGCCGCGCGGCGACGTGTTGTGCCACATCGCGCCCCATCGCCACGGAGCCGGTGGCCGACACCAGCGGCACATCGGCGGAATCGGCCAGCGCGCGCCCGACGTCGCGTCCCGCTCCGATGACCAGGTTGACCACAGCCGGCGGCACATCCGGCATTTCGGCGATCGCGGCTGACGCAATCGCCTGACAGGCCATGGCGGACAGCGGCGTTTTTTCGGACGGCTTCCAGACGAGCGTGTC
>CAZWGW010000424.1:0-6401 GCA_964633565.1 uncultured Planctomycetaceae bacterium | reverse complement strand
CCATCAGCAGGCTCTGGCCGAACGTGTGGCGGCCGTACGTGTCTCGGACTGCATCCGGTTCGGCGGAGATGTCGAACGCGTCGCGCACGGCAGAGCTGGTCAGCAGATCGACGGCCGACTGCTGATGGCTGGTCATGTCGGCCATGCCCGCGTCCAGGCCGCGGCGATACTGGTCGATCGTGCTCAACAGGTCGCGCCGGTTTTCCAGCCGGTCCAGCGTGACCCCCCCCGCCAGTGACAGGCCGCGCACGCGGAAATCGGACTTGTTCGGATCGGAATCCGTGACAAACGGGTTGTGCCCGCCGCCCAGATATGCCGCGTAGTGAAACAGGTTGTCCGTTCCGCCACGGAGGTGCGGGGAAGCGGCATAGGCGGGGAGGCCGGGCTTCCGCGGACCGCACAGGGCCGACGCGACTGATCCCATCGCTGGCCGCCGCTGGATGCGATTGTCCGGTTTGTTGAAATCCGGCCCTTCGAAGCCGGTGAGCATCCAGTGGTTGCCTTTGGTGTGGTCCCCCGAGCCGTGGTTGACGCTGCGCAGGATCGTCATGCGATCCGCAAGTTGCGCCTGCTGGGGAACCATCTCCGAGAACTGCACACCGGGCAGATTTGTGGAGATCACGCCGAACGGGCCGCGGTACTGGGCGACCGCGTCCGGCTTGGGGTCCCAGGTCTCATGATGACCCGGCCCACCGCTCATCCAGACCAGGATCACGGCCGTATCGGTTGCCGGATTCACGGCGGAGGAGTGGCCGTGAAATCGGGCCGCTGCTGCCTCGCGACACTGGAGGTACTGTGCCAGGGAGAGCCCGCCGATGCCGAGCACGCCCGCCTCGACGAAGCTGCGGCGTGCCAGCCTCGAAGACGAGTTGCCGGTGACACGAAACATGGCCATACACCCGTTTTGCCCGGGGATTCATCAACGCCGGAATCATATCACGAGACCGGGGCTGGTTCGAGAGAATTGCGCAATCAGGGAACGGCGTTTGAAACGTCGACCTGGAAACTGCAATTGAGTCAAATCCCGGGATTTCGCTAGTATCCCCGCCCTTGCGAAGCCGGGGCCGGGCGACAGGGACGACTTCGCGTACGATCCGACGGCCGATCGCAGGCAGGTCCACAACGGAATCAGGAACCCTGGCAGGGAGATCGAGAATGAGCGCGAAATCCGGCAGTTCCCTGGCGACGATCCTCATGTCCGTGCCTCTGGCGGCCATTCCGCTCATGGCGATTTTCGGCATCCCGCAATTTGCGCCGGTTGAAGCGTCTCCCGACGGTGACGAAGCAATCGCGCTGGGTGACGTGCAGTCCGATCGAGCATTGCATGACAGATATCGCCGGAGAGCATCCGACCTGCTGAGTGACACGGACGACCGCGAACCCACGGACCCGTTGAGCGACGCCCCGCCATACGACCCGTTCCGTGACGCGGAGCAGTCCGCGCGGGACCGCGACCGCATCGATCGGGCGGGCGGTCGCAGCCTGTCGGAACCGGTGGAAACCATGCGCGGCCGCGAGCTGCAACCGTGGGACGACGACGGGCGTCAATCGAGGGACGCTCTCGGGGACCGGTCGGATGTGTCGGACGAAGCGCGGAACGATGAAGTCGCAGTGAATACGGATGCAGCTCGATTCCGGGAAACGGGTGGCAGCGACCGGGAACCGGCCGACAATCTGACCTGGCGTCAGGCGGTCCGTGAACTCAGCGAGCGGGGCATCGAGAACTTCCGCCTGGAACGGGGACGCGATGCGGAATCGTTTCTGTTTGTGTGCACTCTGGCGCCCGGCGACAATCCGCACGTGACCATGCGGTTTGAGGCGGAGTCCATCGATCCGCTGGCGGCGGTCAGCAACGTGATCGATCAGGTCGACGCCTGGCTGCGCGGCCGGTTTGCCGCGACGCAGGGGGCTGCGGCGGCCCTGGACGAGACCCCATGATGGGCGGTTGGCTCTCGACGTGTGGGCTGCCCTGGACGACAGGCCCGCGAGGCTGGGGCAGGCACCGGTCCGGTGAAGAGCCCGGGCACGCCCGATTGTGGAGTTGGCGGCGACGCACTGCGTCGGACGACGACACGCGGCAGAATCCCACAGCCGACGGAGATGCCGCCCGGTCGCCGCGTCTGGCCCGATTGGAGGCGGCGCTCTTTGTGGCCGAACGGCCGCTTTCGGCGCGGCGACTGGCACAGTCTGCCGTGCTGGCGGATGCGGACGACGTGGGTGAACTGATCGCGCAACTCAATTCGGCGTACGAGCGCGCCGGCGCGCCCTTTCGCGTGGCGCACGTGGCGACCGGCCATCAATTGCTGACGCAACCGGAATTTGCTCCCTGGCTGGACAAGGTGCACGCCCGTCACGCCCGGCTCCGGCTGTCGCCGCCGGCGCTGGAGACGCTGGCGCTCGTCGCGTATCGCCAGCCGGTCACACGGGCCGACATCGAGGCCGTCCGCGGGGTGCAGTCCGGCGAGATGCTGAAGCAGTTGATGGAGCGGGGCCTCGTCCGCATTGCGGGCGAGGATGATTCCCTCTGGCGGCCGTACCTCTACGGCACAACGCGCCAGTTTCTGGAACTGTTCGGCCTGCACAGTCTGGACCACCTGCCTGACGCGGACCGACTGCGTGCGCCGGCCGCGGGCACGGCGCCGGCCGATGCGTCAGGCGATGAAGTCGAACCGGATGCCGAACTGGCCGCATGAGGGGCGCCGTCTGGCGAATGGGCGACCTATGCGGGGCCGCGCAGGATCGCGCGCACGGTCGCTTCGATCTCGGCCCCGATGTCGTCCACGGTCCGCAACTGTCCGTCACAGCAGCACCCGATCGTCTGCCAGGCAGGGTCGTCCGCGGCAAGCTGCAGGTACACCTGCCGGACGCATTCCAGATAGTTGCCGTCGGCCTCCTGCAGATCAGCCGACTTGTCCGTGTATGTCCGGCTCGCTTTGCGTGCGATGAGTTGCTGTGCCTCGTGCGCCGGGAGGTCGAGGAGAATGACGAGCTCGGGCCGCGGCAGCCGGTACAGGCCGAACTCGAGTTGTTCGATCCAGGCGCGGAGTTCCCGTCGCTCGTCGCCTTCCACTTTGGCGGCCTGGTGCGCCACGTTGGAGGCCACGTAGCGGTCGAGGATCACCACGTCGTGGGTCGCGACGGCCTCTTCCAGGAGCGGCTTCGATTCGAAGCGGTCGCCGGCAAACAGCAGAGACACCAGCAGCGGGTGGACCTGGTCCAGGGCGCCGAACCGGCCGTTGAGGAACTCGCCAACCTGCCGGCCGAACGCGGTCTCCCCGTACCGGGGGAAGCTCAGGAGCCGGACGCGAAGTCCCGATCGGCCGAGAGCGGCCGCCAGGCGCTGCGCCTGAGTCCCTTTGCCGGCGCCGTCGATGCCTTCGATTGCGACGAGCATCACTCACCCAGCAGGGCCCGCGCCTCGTCGACGGTCCCGGCCGTCTGGAAGTACGTCAGCAGCCGGCTTGTATCGAGGATCTCCCGGACCCCCTCCTGCAGGTGGCAGAGCACCAGCGCGCCGCCGCTGCGGACGAGTTTGCGGTTCAGCGTGATCCACTTCCCGAGCACGGCGCTCGTGACGAAATTGACCATCGACAGGTTGAGAATGACGCGGCGATGCTGCTCCTTTTCGACCAGCGCAAACAGGTCCAGCCCCAACTGTTCGACGTTGTCCTCGTCGGTCAATTGCGGCCGGTGAAAGGACGCGACAACGGCATCACCGTCGGCCGCCAGCGTGAAATACGACGGTGCGTGGTACGAGTTCATCATCGTTCCGCGAGCAGGTGCTCACGACAGGCGTTAATTCCCCGGCAGGTCACGAAACGGCCCAGGTCTTCGCGGCACCCGGGGAGCACGACGGGAACATAGTGCCGATCCGTCCCCCGCACCTGCCCCGGTGAGTCCGGAGACTCCTGTTCCACGAGCACTTCCAGGCGGTCTCCGACCAGGCGCTGATAATAGTCTCTCGCCAGTTCCCGTTCCACGGTTGCCAGCCGTGCACAGCGTTTCCTGCGGATTTCCGGCGGCACGTGATCGGGCGCGCGGGCGGCGGGCGTCCCTTTCCTGGCGCTGTAGGGAAAAATGTGGATCTTCATGAAGCCTGCCCGCGAGCAGGCGTCCACCGTTTCCTCAAACTCAGCCTCGGTCTCGCCCGGAAACCCGACGATCACATCCGTCGTAAACGCCGCACCGGGAATGACCGCGCGGATCCGCTCCAGCTTTTCCAGAAACCGCCCGATGCGGTATCGCCGCCGCATGCGGGCGAGAACGGCATCGGAACCGCTCTGCAGCGCCGGGTGAAACTGGGGACAGAGATGTTCGCAGTCCGCGGCGGCCCGGATGAAGTCGTCCCCGATCTCGTTCGCTTCGATACTCGACAACCGCATCCGCCAGTTGCCCGGAATGCGGTCGAGCTGGTGGAACAGGTGCCATAAGCGGAAGGGGGCCCGGCCCGACTTGGACCGCGTTGTGTCAACTCCGTAATGTCCGACGTGAATTCCGCTGATCACGATCTCCCGGTATCCGTTGTCGACCAGCCGGCGCACCTCCTCCTCGATGTCGTCGGGCGAGCGGCTCCGCAACCCCGGCCGGACCTGCGGGATGATGCAGTACGTGCAGCGCAAGAGGCAGCCGTCCTGCACTTTCACGTAGGCCCGCTTGCGTCCCTCAAAGTAGCTGATGCCGCGGGGGATGTCCGCGACCCCCTGCCGGGCCAGCACGTCCGGCAATTCGCGCTTGTCGGTGACGACTTCAAATACGCCCGGCAGTTCGGCGACGGCGTCGGGATCGCGCGTCGCGTAGCAGCCCATGACGATCGTGCGCGTGCCGGGATTGTGCCGCGCCAGTTGCCGGATCATCTTGCGCGATTTGGCATCCCCCTCGGCCGTAACGGTGCAGGTGTTGACGACGCACAGGTCCGACGGCTCGCCATCGTCGGCCTCGCGAAAGCCCCCCTGTTCGAGGGCTTCCTTGACGAGCTGGGTTTCGTACTGGTTGACCTTGCAGCCGAGGGTCACCAGTCGGACGGTGCGGGAGGACATGCTCAGGGCGTATGATGCGTGTCTGGCGTCGGTTCAGCAGGAAAGCGGGGCGCCTGGTTTTGAATCATCAACGCCCGCCGCCGATGGCCCGGGTGGCAGTATACTGCGTGGCGGCGGTGTGAGCGAGCAGACTCCGGAGTTGAGCGTGCCATACCGGGCTGCGCTTGAGGCGCAGCCGACACCGTTCCTTTCGAAGGGACCGACCGTGAAGATCGCCGATGCAGCTTCGTTCATGCCCGGGCCGGGGGCGCGACGCCCGATTCGCCTGAGCGGGCGCAAGAAGCTGCTGTTTGCGATCCTGACCACGTTGCTCGTGTACTCCGTCATTGAAGGCTGCGCCGGGCTGGTGCTGTATTTTCGCGCAGACGGCGTGGGAAAAGTCGCCGGCCGCCTGCGCGCTGCAACCGCCAGCGACAAGTCTGGCGTCGATGTTGATCCCAGGTTTGAGGTCGTCCATCCCTACCTTGGGTTTGTGATGCACATCCGCAACGATGATTTCACGGTTCAGGGGACGCAGGAATTCTCCGTGACGGACTACGGTTTCTACGATGCCGCCTCCCCCATACGCCGCCGCTCGCCGGACAAGGTCCTCGTGGGCGTTACGGGAGGTTCCGTCGCCCATCAATTCTCGGTGTTCTCCAGCCGCGAACTGGCCGCCGTCCTGCAGCCGCGATTCCCCGGCAGGACAATTGAGTTCGTGCGTCTGGCGCTGGGCGGATTCAAGCAGCCACAGCAATTGATGACCCTCAACTACGTGCTGGCGCTGGGGGGTGAACTGGACATCCTGATCAACATCGACGGTTTCAACGAAGTCGCACTCCCCGGCGCCGAGAACGTCGATTACGGCGTGTTTGCGGCATTCCCGCGGTCCTGGCACCTTCGCGTTGTGGCGGGCAACGATCTGCAGTTACTGCGGCGTATCGGTTACGTCGCCTGTTGCCGCGAAGAACGCCGCCGGTTGGCCCGGCGTTTCCTGCCATGGCGCTGGTCGCCATTGGCACTGGTCCTCTGGCACTACGGTAATCTGGCGCTTGAGCGGCGCATCAGCAACGGTCAGCTTGACGTCGGGAAGATGTCCGGTGAGCATTTGAGTTTCTGTGCGCAAGGTCCCTCCCAGGCGTTTGCTTCCCGGGCTGAAATGTATGCGCACTGCGCGGATATCTGGCGCGACTGCTCGCTGCAACTGCATCGACTCTGCGCCGCCAACGGGATTGAGTACTACCACTTTGTGCAGCCGACGCGGCATTTTCCGCGGACGGACCCGACTGATCCATCCGCGTCGGAACGGGAGGGGATCCCGGATCGCATCCAGAGTGGCTACCCGCTGCTCCTGTCAAGAGGCCAGTGGTTGCGCGCACAAGGGGT
>CAZWGW010000423.1:1742-6406 GCA_964633565.1 uncultured Planctomycetaceae bacterium | reverse complement strand
GCTTGGCTTGGCCGAGCAGTTCTTCGACCTCTCGCCGCAAGGTCTCGTCCAGACCGCATTCGGCATCCACATACGCGCTTCGTTCGCGGTCGGAGGCGATTTCCAGGGCATTCAGGAAGACGCTTTGTGCTCGTTCTCTGGAATCGCTCATGAACTGGCGCCTTGCTGGGGTCTGAAGACCAATGCGTCGCGAGTCGCCAGAAACCCGCCAGCCGAATTTGGATTTTTCTAGACGTGTTCCGCAGCATCGCGGGCCGAGAGTTGCTCCAGTTCGCGGTGAAGCCATGTGCGGGCGTAAGTCCAGTGGTGCTCGGCAGTTCGCATTGGGAGGTTCAATACGTCCGCCGTCTGTTTCATCGTCAAGCCAGCGAAGAACCGCAATTCCACGATTGAGGCAGCGCTGGCGTTGTGAGCTTCGAGTCTCTCCAGCGCTTCATCGAGCCGCAGAAGTTGCTCGTCGGGGAATAACGCGACGACCGACAGATCTTCCAGCGAAACCTGAGTTCCCCGAATGACGTCGCGACGAGAACGTTTTCGGGCACGCTCGACCAACAACCTCCGCATTGCCTCAGCCGCTGCCGCAAAGAAATGCCCCCTTGAGTCCCAGTGCTGTACGCGCTCGACGTCAACCAGCCGCAGGTACGCCTCATGCACAAGTGCAGTGGGCTGCAGGGTCTGGCCCGGTTTTTCCTGGGACAACTTCGCCGCGGCCAGCTTGCGCAGCTCGTCGTAGACGAGCGGTAGCAATTGCTCCGCGGCGTGAGGGTCGCCTGCGTCGATCTGTTCGAGGATCCGCGTGACGTCGCTCATGCCGGCAATGAGCATACGCACTGTACCGGCGCGAAGCCAGACGACTGCCCGTCGAGCCACCAGCGAGAGAGTGGCTCCTTCTGCTACGGAGCGCTGGGGATCAGCACATATCCATGCTGCTGCGTCGATCTGCCGCTTCCCACTCGACCCTGTCCGCAGATCCAGCCGGCATGATTGACCCCCGCGCCGTGCCAGAGGCTCCACGTCTGACTCCCCTTCGACAGGCGGTTGAGGTCCGAGAGTCGGCCCTGCGTATAGAGCGACGCGTACCAGCCAGTGTTGGAAAATGCCGAGACGGCGACCTGCGGGCTCCCGTTGACCAATGCGATTCCGTTGCCTTGCGTGCTCATTCCGCCGTTCAGCGTACTCAGCGACACGACCGGGCCAGCGATCGGCCACACGACGGCGCGCGGATAGTTGCCCAGGCCGCCCGACACGGGCTCCGCCCCACGGCCGACGACGTTTCCGGCGTCGTCAATCTGCATGTCATGCCAGTACTTGATCGCCGCAGGGTCGGGATTCGGCAGGTACTCAATCTGCAATCCAGCGTTTGCGTCGAACCAGGCTCGTGCGGGAGCTTGTCCGGAAACCCTGGCTCGCCCAGCGATGATGCCCGCGTTGTTGACGTCGTACGGCTCGAAGCTCACGCCCTGCGCCGTGACCAGCAGTTCCGTATCAAGGACCGCGCCGTTGCCCGCGACGGTCCACAGCAGCCCCTGGTAGATGATCACTGCAGGATCATAGGGCTGTTGAAATCCGACGACCAGGAAATTGCCGTTCTCGTCCGGATCGCTGAGGCCCGTGACCCAGCCGATGATGTCGCCCGACGTCGGGAGCGTGACGACGGTCTGATCTGCCAGCCGCACTGCCGGGCGGCCGTCGGCACTGCCGCCGACAATTCCGGCGGAGTTGATGTCGCGCGGGCGCGCATCCAGCACACCGTCGAGGTCCGCCACCGCGACGCTTTGCGCTGCGCTGACCGCCCACAGGCACGAGCGACTCGTGCCATTCCCCCGGTCATACCAGCCGCAGATATAGACCGCCCCCGTTGACGGGTCGGGGTGGCTGATCCGGTCCGCGGCCGCGAAGCTCCAGTTGCCATCAGCCGCATGGTACGGGCTGCGGAGATCGATGATGTTGTAAGCGGCGGTTGTTCCGCCGCCGCCCCCTTTCTTCTGGGCCAACGCCGTCGACTGTCCGATCAGGAGCGCGGCGAGTGCCAGTGCGCACGTATGTGGTGAGATTGACCGCATCATTTTGTCTCCCGGTTCCGCTGCGGTCCGCGGTACAATGCCAATGCCGTCCGTCCGGGGCGCGGACCGTGTCCCCGGGTGGCAGCGACCGGCCGGTGAGGGTTGGTTGGCGCTAACGGCTCACCGGCCGGTGTGTTTCACATTGACGAGCTTTCGATGGCGTCCCTGCCGGTTCAACCATCCGGTGGCACTCCGTCGAGCAGTGTTTCGTATTTCTGCCGTTTCTCGGCGTCTCCTTCCCCGTGCCGCTGCTCGTACAGTGCGATGATCTGTCCGAGGGTCCACGACAACCGCTCGGCACGGAATTCTTCAGGGATCTGATCGCGCAGACGATCCAGCGCGGTGTAGCCCTCCGTCAGCAGCGGCTCGGCGTCCGAAAACTTGTGTTGTCCCAGCAGCGCGGCGCCCAGCATCACCCGCGCGTACTCCAACTGCCATGAACCCGGCTGTTTCTGTTCGCGGACTGCCACGCAGTCCCGCAGGTAATCTTCCGCCTCGGCAAACCGCCCCAACTCCAGCAGGTTTCTGCCTGCCAGCGCCAGGGTCGCGGCCCACGGCGCGCTGTCGGGCGCAACCTTTCTGTGCAGCGTCGGCAGCAGTACGTCGAGTTGCTGCTGCGCGTCCACAAACCTGCATTGGTCCTGGTACATCACCGCCAATGCTCGCAGGACCTCGAGCACTCCGGGACCATCCTCGCCCTGAACCGAGCGGAGCCTGGGCAGCGCTTCGAGAAACAGAGCTTCTGCTTCGGCAAACCGGTCCATGACCCGGTACAACAAGGCCAGTTGGTGCATCGTCAGCAGAGTGTCGGGGCTGTTTTCCCCCAGGACACGTTTCCGGCCGTCGAGCGACTCGCAAAACAGCGGCTCGGCGTCAGCGAATTTTCGCTGTTCGCGGCAGACAAACGCCAGATTGTGAATCGTCGCCAGCGTGGAGTGGTGCGCGTCACCCAGCACGCGACGCCGGGCTGCCAGGACCTCGCGGAATAACGGCTCGGCATCCGCATAACGGCCCAGTTGCTCGTACGCGACACCCAGATCATTCATGGTCGTCAAGGTGTGAGGGTGCTCGCCGCCTCTCACACGGCGCAGGATCTCCAGCTCCTGCAGGTAGATCTCCACGGCCTCGGCCAGTCGGCCCTGATCGTGGTAGAGAGACGCCAGTGCGTGCATGGACTCGAGTGTGTCGGCGTGTTCGTCGCCCAGCGTACGCCGCCGCCGTTCGAGCGCTGTTGCAAACAGGTCCTCCGCCTCCACGAGCTTGCCGAGTTTACGCTCCACAAGCGCCAGTCTGTGCATCGCCTCCAGCGTCTCGGCGCGTTCCTCGCCCCAGACGCGACGTCCCACTTCCACAACGTGTTGCAGGGGCGCTTCCGCCTCGGCGTGGCGGTCCCGATTGATCAGGTGCGTTGCAAGGCTGGACCGGTAGCGCAGGGTCGCCGGATGATCCTCACCCCGATGGCGGCGCGCCAGTGCCAGCGCCTCGTTGAGCAGGTGCTCGGCGTCGCCGGATCTCCCCGTCTTCGCGTTCAGGTGTGCCATCTGGACGATGGATTCGATCGTACTGGCATGCGATTCCGTGAGGACTCTTCGCTGCGTCTCCAGCGACTTCGCCAGCAGCGGCTCCGCGCCGGTAAAGTCCTGTTTCTGCAGGAGCAATGACCCGAGATGCCCGGCGCTCTCGAGCGTATACGGATGCTCGTCCCCCAGCGTGGTGCGGCGCGTCGTGAGCACTTCCCTGAACAGCGGCTCCGCGGCATCGAGCCGGTCCGTCTTGTGGTACAGCACGGCGATGGCGCTTTTGGCGTACAGCGTCAGGGGATCGGACTCGCCGCGCGTGCGGCGAAGGATGGCAAGGGCCTCGGCATACAACGGTTCCGCCAGTTCAAATTGCAACTCCATTTCCCGGCACCAGGCGAGCTGGATCATGGTGTGCAGGGTGTCGTCGTGTTCCGCGCCCAAGAGCCGCCGTTCGACCTGCAACTGGCTTGCCAGCAGGCCTTCCGCCTCCGCATAGCGCCCCAGTTGCTGCAATGCGGCGGCGGCATGAAACGTCGCCACGCGAGTCCGCCGGTGCTCGTCTCCATGCACCTGGCGATAGATCTCCGCGGCCCGCTCGAACTGCCACAGCGACTGCTCGTCGTCTCCCAGCCCCTGGTAGGTGTTCCCCAGTGTCTCGCGGATGCCCGCTTCCACGAGCGGCTGGCTGGCGAATCGATCGCCGACAGAGGCCGCCGCGCGATCCACAACGGCGCGCAGTGTGATCTGCCGGTCCGGTTCCAGCATGGGGTTGGCCTGCGCCAGGAGATCATCCTTGATGAAATCGTTGATCGCCGTGGCAACAGCGGCCGCTTCCGTCGCAGCCCGTTCGGCTGTCATTGCGCGGTCGCGCTCATGCGTGGCACGGACGGCCTGCCAGGCGGCCAAACCGGCGCCAATGGCGAGCGAAACGCTGATCGCCGCCAGGGCCGTAATGACCACCTTGTTCCGCCGCGCAAACTTCCGGAACCGGTAGCCCGCCGACGGGGGACACGCCGTCACCGGCTCATCGGCCAGGTACCGCTGAATGTCGAGCGCGAGCCCATTGGCTGTCTCGTACCGC
>CAZWGW010000423.1:0-1732 GCA_964633565.1 uncultured Planctomycetaceae bacterium | reverse complement strand
GTCCTTCTCCAGCGCCTTCATCACGATCCAGTCCAGCTCCCCCCGCACCAGCGAGGAGAGACGCGCCGGCTCCGTCTTGCGGTTGGCCGCAATACTGGGCAGCGTCGCGCTGCTGCTGAGCTTCGTGCTGGGACGCGGCGGCTCCTCTTCCCGGATGATCCGCAGCAGTTCCTCCAGCGCCGCCGAGCGGAGCCGCTGTTTGTCGAAGGGCGTGGCGCCGGTCAGCAGTTCGTACAGCAGCACACCCAGTGAATACACATCGCTGCGCGTGTCGACGTCCAACTGGTTGACGCGGGCCTGCTCCGGGCTCATGTATTCCAGCGTCCCCACGATCGCACCCAGCTCCGTGTACATCGTGCGGTCGGTCAGCGACTGGCTCATCGCCTTGGCCACGCCGAAGTCGATCACCTTCGCCACCGGGCGGCCGTCGTATTCCGCCACGAGCACGTTGGTCGGCTTGATGTCCCGGTGGATGATCCCCTTCTGGTGCGCGTGCTGGATCGCGTGGCACACGGGCAGGAACAGTTCCAGCCGCTCGCGCGGGGTGAGGTGCTGTTCGTCGCAGTACTGCGTAATCGGCTGGCCCTTCACGAGTTCCATCACGAAGTACGGCCGCCCGCCGGCGGTGGTCCCGGCGTCGAGCACCCGCGCGATGTGGGGGTGGTCCATCAGCGACAGCGCCTGGCGCTCCGCCTCGAATCGCGCGATCACCTGCCGCGTGTCCATCCCGGGCTTGATGATCTTGAGCGCCACCCGCCGCTTGACCGGCGCCTGCTGGTCGGCCATGAAGACCGTCCCCATCCCCCCTTCGCCGATCTGCTGCAGCAGCTTGTACGGGCCGATCTCCGTCCCGACCGGCTCGGCGGAGGCCTGGGCACGCGTGGCCTCCAGGGCCGGGTCGCTCGGGGGCTGGTCGAGCGGCCCGCGGGACTGGTCGTGCATAGCAATCAGCACCTGTAGCCGCTGATAAAGTCCGGTGTCGTTGCCACACGCCTCGCGGAGGTAGGCCTCCCGTTCCTCCGCCGAGGGTCGCTCCAATGCCGCCAGGAAGAGTTGTTTTTCGTGTTCGGGACTGGACATGCGTGCTTGGCCGACTGTGATTCGAGACGCCATCAGCATACGCCTCCGACATCCTTCCGGGATACAGTGCGAAATCACGCCCTGCCGTCACGTCAGAAAAATCGGCGCGGGAGAGAAAAGAGCGGCTGATTGCGGACGCCATCCCCACAACTGCCCCGAAAAAGCGCACCCATTTCGCCCCTCCCGCGAAGAATTCCGCAAGTTTTCCAGGATTCCCGCCCCGCCGTCACATCCCCTCACTCTCGGGTCACTTGTATCAAGGACACAGACATACTGTTCACGCGTTCCGATTGCACTTACGTCGCTGCCACACGTCAAAACCGGCCCAAAAGCGCGCCCAAGAGGGGGTATGGTAGAGAAAGCGCTCGCTCGTAGCCGCGTGATGAGTATCCGCGGACCGTCGGCACCGTAGAGCGTTCGGACACGAGCCACGCGTCCAGACCGGGGAGACAGCCAGATGGACAGCCGCCAACCACGGACGACCGACCACCTTTCTCCCGTGCTCCCGCGCACCCACTCTCCTCTCTGCGATCCAAAATCCAAAATCGAAGTTCCAGAATCCTGCGCCCCCTGTGACGTGCGAAATCTTGGCGCCTTGGTCGTCTTGCCCTCCTCCCTCAACCCTCGGCTCCCCTCCCTCCTTAAAAAAATT
>CAZWGW010000422.1:0-6428 GCA_964633565.1 uncultured Planctomycetaceae bacterium | reverse complement strand
GGCCCGGCTGCACTCCGAAGCACGCCTCAGCCATCAGTGCCGGCTCCGCGCCGGAGAGGCGGCCCGGTTGCTTCCGCACCACCCCAAGATCTTCGTCAACACCTGCGGCGTCGAGACGGCGGACGGTGGTCTGCTCAAGTCGTTGCGGCTGTTGCGGGAGGCGTACCCCGAGGTCCGGTTCGCGATCGAAGTCAACGAGAAGACGGTCAGCGACCCGCAGGGGATGGCCGAATTCGCCCGCGGTCTGCGGGACCTCGAGATCGACCTGGCATTCGACGACTTTGGCGCAGGGCAGTCGCGGCTGCGCGAGTTGATGAACGTCGCCCCGAACTACGTCAAGTTCGACGCCTCGCTGGTCCGCGACCTGCATTTGGCCGGCAAACGCGAGTGCGATTTCGTGCAGACGCTCGTCCGCATTGTGCGGGAACTGGGGATCCAGGCGATCGCCGAAGGGGTCGAGTGCCACGCCTGCGCCCTCGCCTGCCAGGAAGTCGGCTTCGGCCTGGGACAGGGGAACTACTTCGGCCGGCCGTCCCCGGCGGATGCGTGGCAGCCGCGTCCGGCCGGCGGCGCGGACACGTATCAGGACTTCCCGGTGTTCCGCTTCTAACGCGATTCTCGTTTGGGCAAAGCGACCGTTTGCCAGCGAACCGGACGCCTGAGCGTCCGGGTCGGTCGATGGGCCCCCAATCATCTGTCGCAATATTCTGTAACAGACTGGCCGCCATTGCGCTGTTCCGGGCAGCGGGCGCGTTCACACGCCACCAGGATACTCAGCGAGGAGCCAGTCATGTTCCGTAACCCCCTGTTGCCGTTGGCCGTTGCGGCTCTCACCGTCTGCACGTCGGTGAGGCTCTCGCGCGCGGACGAACTCCCGGTAGACGCCGCCGGCACGGCCCACTTGACGCTCTACGACACACACGATCTGGTGTTGCTCAGCGTCGCGGGCAGCCACGTGACAGTGACCGTGATGATGTTTCAGGCGACGGAGTTTGAATCGGTACCGCAGGATGAATACCTGACCTTCGAGGAATTGGCAGAACTGGCAGGCCGGGTGTTGCATTTCGCGTCTCCGCTGAGCGACGTCGACCGCCTGATCATCGAATGTGGCGGCGGCAATGACGTCGTCGCGACCAGTTTCAACTTCCCCGTCCCGCTTGTTCTATCCGGAGACGACGGGGACGACTACCTGCTGGGAGGCGCCAGCGCGGACATCCTGTCGGGAGGCAACGGCGATGACTGGCTGGACGGGTTTGGCGACGGCCGGCAGGACACGCTGAAGGGAGGCGACGACTGCGACACGTTCATCCAGTACTATCGACTGGTCCGCGGTACACGCTACGGGACGGTCCGCATCGCCGAGGAGCGAATTCTGGACGTCACGGTTCAGGACGAAGTCGTCGACATCTACGGCGAATAACGCAGCCGTGAGTCATCGACGGAGACTCAGGCCGTCGCATCATGACGCGAACGGCGGCCCGTGTCATTCCGTCGTCCGCGAGGATACGATACGCATCGTGTTCCCTCTCGCCGGTTACCGGAGCCTTCGCCATGACACGCCGTGTCCCGTTGTTGCTTGTCTCGATGTCACTATTCGCCATCGTGGTCATATCGGTCAGCCGAAGCAACGCGCAGCCCGCGCCCCGGGAGAGTGGGCAATCAAGTGAGGCCAAAGCGGCGGCCGAAGCAGACCCGATTGATTTCGAACGCGCCCGCAGCCTGCTGCGCAAACGTCAGGGCGGCGAGAAACTGACGCCGGAGGAAGAGGCGTACGTGCGCCGCGCCCAGGAGGCCCGGCGGCGACAGCAGGGGAACAATCGCCAGCAAGGTGCGCGGCCGGCCGGCGGGCGCGAGACGACCGGCCTCAAGCCGCTCACTGAAATGTCGGCGGACGACCGGTACAAAGAACAGGACGGGGGCCTCTACGGCGGCGGACAGAACGCACCCCCTGCGGCACACCGCACGGCCGCGGAGGTCGAACTGGCGAAGATCCAGCCGCTTGACGCGGTCGGCAAACCATCCGCCGACGGGCGCAACGTGCTCGTGTCGATCAGCATGTCGAACGCGACGCAGGAGTTTTCGGTCTTCAAGCGGATGGCGGATCGCGATCCTGACAAGTCGTCGAAGCTGACAATCGTCGACTGCGCCCAGGGGGGACAGGCGATGGCCGAGTGGGCGCCGCCGAATGCGGCACCGTGGAGCGAGGCGCTGCGCCGGCTGGAATCGGCCGGTGTGACGCCGCAGCAGGTGCAGGTCGCGTGGGTCAAGCTGGCGAACAAAGGGCCGCGCGGCGAACTTGAGGTTCATGGCCGCAAACTGCAGCGGGATACGGTCGCCTTATTGCAGAACGCCAAGGCGAAGTTCCCGAACTTGCGGGTCGCTTATCTCGGCAGCCGTATCTACGGCGGTTACTCGGACGGCGCGCTGAATCCCGAGCCGTACGCCTACGAATCGGCCTACGCGGTGCGGTGGCTGATCCAGGATCAGATCGCAGGCAGGCCCGAACTCAACTTCGACGCGGCTCGGGGTGATGTGAATACGCCCTTGCTGCTGTGGGGGCCGTACTTCTGGGCGGACGGCGTCACGCCGCGGAAGGCGGACCAACTCGTCTGGCTGCGCGACGACTTGGGTGGCGATGGAACACATCCCTCCGAGTCGGGCAAGCAGAAGGTGGCGAGTATGCTGCTGGAGTTCTTCAAGACCGATGAGCTCGCCCGCAAATGGTTTACGGACTGAATCCAAACGGAGCGGAAACCAGGGAAACTGCTGGAATTCTATGCTGATGGATATTGACACTGTTATATGACAGTGTCATGATTCGGTCATGGATCGCACCACGACCGAACACCTGGGAACGATTAGCGACCTGGCTGCCGCGGTAGCCAAAGCACTCGAAGCCGACTTCAGCGGCGTCGACAACGGTCGCGTGCGAGACGTCCCGGACCTGCGCGCGATCCGTTATTACACGACGCTGGGCTTGCTGGACCGGCCGGCGGAGATGCGCGGTCGTGTCGCCTATTACGGGCGGCGACACCTGCTGCAGCTCGTGGCGATCAAGCGACTCCAGGCGCGGGGGCTGTCCCTCGCGCAGGTTCAGGAGCAGTTGCTCGGTCAATCCGATCGGGGACTGGAGCAACTGGCGGCAATCCGGACTGACGTTTGGCCCGGAGCCTCCGAACCGGCGGGGGACCAGTCGCGTCATTCCGCGAAGCGGTCACGCGAGTTGGACTTCTGGGCCGCAGCGCCTGAACGAACGTCGGTTGAATCTGATGAGGAAGCGGGCCAACCCGCAGCGACTCCGGAAATGCTGACCTTGATCCCCGTCGGACCGGGACTCCGCCTGGGGATTTCCGCCGACCGCCCGATGACGGCCGACGACATCGCAGCCCTGCACGCTGCCGCGGAACCACTGCGGCAGGTGCTCGTTCAACGGCGGCTTGTCCGCCCCGATTCAGAATGAGGACGCCATGCCAGACCCACTGCCGCTGATGTCCGACGCGGAACGATCGCGATTTCAAGTTGATGGCGAGCGGGGATTCGGCAGCCTGCAGACCGCGCAGGGGAACCTCCCGCTCAAGCGACTGCAGGTCGCCGCGCGCATCGACGGCCTCGTCTCGATCTTGAAGGTCGAGCAGACCTTTGTGAATGCGCTCGCGACTCGCGAACCGCTGGAGGCGACCTATATCTTTCCGCTGCCCGATCGGGCGGCGGTGACGCGGTTCGAAATGCGGATCGGCGAGCGCCTGATCGAGGGCGTCTTGCGCGAGCGAGCCGAAGCGCGGCGCGAAGATGAAACCGCGCTGGAGCAGGGGCATCGCGCCGCACTTGCGGAAGAGGATCGCTCCGGTGTCTTTACAATGAGCGTGGGGAATATTCTGCCGGGCGAATCAGCCACCGTCTCGCTGGAACTCACCGGCCCGCTGCAATACGACGACGGTGAAGTGACGCTTCAGTTTCCGTTGGTCGTGGCCCCGCGCTACATTCCCGGCGGGCCGCTGAGCGGGGCCTCCGTAGGAGATGGCGCTGCGGTTGATACGGATGCGGTGCCGGATGCGTCGCGCATCACGCCCCCGGTGCTGCTGCCCGGATTCCCCAGTCCCGTCGAATTCGGACTGTCCGTGGAGATTCATCAGGGTGGGCTGCCGCTGCGCAACCTGACGTCGAGCCTGCATTCGATCGTCGAGACGGAGAGTGATTCGGGCGTCCGCCGGATCGTCGTGCAACCGGGTGAGCGACTGAATCGAGATTTCATCCTGCGTTACGCCGTGGCCGAACGGGCGATCTGCACCGCGCTGCAATCAGCGCCGGACGCCGATGCGGAGGGTGGGACGTACCAGGTGACGGTCCTGCCGCCGGCGGACCTGGCAGCGCAGCGCCGACCTCGGGATATCGTCTTCATCCTGGATCGTTCGGGGAGCATGTCGGGCTGGAAGATGGTCGCCGCCCGCCGCGCCCTGGCCCGCATGATCGACACGCTGAACGACGCCGATCGTTTCAGCCTGCTGGCGTTCGACACCGTCGTCGAAACACTGCCGGGCGTCGCTACACGACAGCTTGTCTCGGCAACCGACCGGCAACGGTTTTCCGCGATCGAGTTCCTGGCGCGCCTCGAAGCGCGCGGAGGAACCGAGATTGCCGAACCACTGGCGACGGCACTTGCGGCAGTCGGCACGAGCGACAATGCGGAGCGTGATCGGATCATCGTGCTGCTGACGGATGGACAGGTCGGCAACGAGGATCAGATCCTGCGTGAGCACGGACAGAAACTGGCGGGCGTCCGGGTCTTCACTCTCGGTATCGACCGAGCCGTGAACATGGGATTTCTGCGAAAACTGGCGATGCTCGGCGGCGGCCACACCGAGGTCGTCGAATCGGAAGAACGGCTGGACGAAGTGCTGGCGAAGATCCACCGTCGCATTGCAACGCCGGTCCTGACGGACCTGCGCGTACAACTCGCTGGCGCCAAAATTGAGTCCGGTTCGGAAACGCCCCGACGATTGCCGGCCCTGTTTCCGGGAGTTCCACTCGTCGTGCGGGGACGGTATCAGGGAACGGCGCCAGCATCGGTTGTCATCCAGGGGGCGGACTCGGTCGCGCGACCCTGGACTGCAACCGTCGCCATGACGGATGAGCCGGCGCCGGGCATCCGTACGTTGTGGGCCCGCGAGCAGGTCCGCGCGCTGGAAGACGACTACGCGGTCGCTCCGCGGGGCCATGAGCCGCTTGCCAAACGGATTGTCGAAACGAGTCTCAGGTTCGATGTCCTGTCCCGATTCACGGCCTTTGTAGCCGTCGACCGGTCGGAGACCGTCAACGCCGGCGGTGAGCGGCGACGGATCGTCCAGCCGGTGGAATTGCCGGACGGTTGGGATGCTCGTTTCATGGCCGGTGGTAGTGCGCAGGAGGTGGCACTGTCCTGTTCTGCCCCCCTTGGTCGCGGCCTGATGAGGGAAATAGAGCTGGGATTTCCCACATCCCAGTCCAGGGGCAGAGCCCGGATGGCTCGCCGGGAAAATCTGGACGATGTCGACACGGAAGTCTATGTGGATCTGGCGGGATACCGGCGTCGTGTGCACCAACTGTTGAGCGATTTGCAGCATGCCCTCCCGCAGGCAGGTACCGAGATGGTGCTGTTGCACCTGCTGCCGGAACTGGAGGCGCTCATCGAGGATTTGATTTCGATCGGCGCTCTCGAAACAGTTCTCAATCCACTCAAGGCATTTCTGGAGGTGCTTCAGGATGCATTTGTGTCTGGTTTGAAACCGGAGCGGGCGGAGGAGTTGTGGACGCAGGCGGAACAACTGCTGGCGGCGTTTGCGGCGGAACAGACTCCGCCTGCCGTCGACAGCAAGCCCGCCGCGCGAAGAAAGTCGTTCTGGACGTGATCGAACGGTGGATGGACAGATCGAACTTCCAGGACGCTCCGTTTGCGCCTGTCGCGCGACCGGGTAACATTGGTCGACATGTTCAAATACCTCTGTGTCTTCCTTGGTTCCGGCCTCGGCGGCGTGCTCCGCTACTGGCTCGGCGGCCTGATCCAGAACGCCTGGGGTCCGACGTTTCCGCTGGGGACGATGATCGTCAACATTACCGGTTGCCTGGGGATCGGGTTCTGCGCCACGGCCTTTTCGGGGGCGCTGCTCGTACGTGAGGAATACCGGATCGCCGTCCTGATCGGGATCCTGGGCGGTTACACGACGTTTTCGTCGTTCGGACGGGAGACCCTCGCCCTGATCCACGACGGCGAATGGCTGCCGGCGGGGCTGTACGGGACGGGCCGGCGGCGGAGCGGATTTTAGTTCGTACATAGTTCACCTGTTCATAAGAGAAAGACAGGAAGACAAGAAGAAGGGAAGACAAGAAGTGTGCTGTCGCTTCTTATCTCCTTGTCTTCCTGTCTTCTTGTCTCCCCCTCTTCTTGTCTTCAC